>NZ_JAUBUB010000223.1:0-1046 GCF_036705265.1 Microcoleus sp. B4-C2 | reverse complement strand
ATTTCTCCGTTGGCTTGAACCTCAGAGATACAAGCCAACCTAATTTGGCAATTTAAACAACAACTCCACACCACCAATGTATATAATGAAACTCCCGGTTTTATTTCTTTAACAAAATTAAGACGACTCAAATCATGGCAGTCAACCTTACCATCATATTTACGTGGAGCTCCCAGTTTCTTTTGTTCACCAGTATAAAGATAGCGTAGGTTAGCATCAACTCTTAACTTGCCAATAAAGTCTAAATTTAACTCCCGCACAGCATCCCAGAATTTAGAGCGGTAGTAATAGCCATCAGCGACCAAATAACGTACAGAATTTGGGAAGAAATAACGAGTATTCTTTAGATGTTGTGCATAGTCATCAACTCTTGTGATGTCAGGCGTTGAGCTTTGAGACTCCTGTTTTTTGCGAGATTTTTTTGACCAGCTATTCTTCGGTTTTTGTGGTATTTTTTTCACCTTCTTTATTTGAGGGCGTGATGGAGTTTGTTGTACGCTTAAGCTATAAGATAAACGACTCTCAATTTCGACAATAGAAATTACAGAAATTTCCAACCCCTGTTCCGATTTCCCCGCTACACCATTATAAAAATAACCCTTACCGTCAGTTTTTTTGCCACTTTTTTTTAAAAAAGAACAATCGATAACGGCAATGACTGTGTGTTCAGGATTTAAGGCAGATTCGAGGAAATATTGATTAAATTGTGGAAAATTAAAGCTTTTGAGAAAGTGACGACGGTAGGTTTTTTCGCTCAAATAACTATAACGACTGAGATTCGTGAAGTTGACCTTACCATAGACCAGCAAAATAGTTGAGAATAAAGTGATTAAAAACTTCTTTTGGGGTTGACTAATTCCTGGCAGTTGTTGTAAGATGGATTCAATAATCTTCATAAGGCAATCTGTTGAGCTTGTGTGTTTTTATAGCTTAACCTAAAAGAGTGCCTTTTTTTCTGTTTATTTTGGGTTCAGATAGCACTCAGTTTTTTCGCTTCTGTGCTTTATTGCGTAAGCATCCCTATTTAAAAACTGTCCGGAGTATTG
>NZ_JAUBUB010000222.1:0-1066 GCF_036705265.1 Microcoleus sp. B4-C2 | reverse complement strand
GAAATCAGTTCACTATCTTCTTACACTTTCATTCTTGAAGCTTTATTCTATGCAGCTTCATATTAAATTGGTATAAATTAGTAGAAATGGGAAGACTTACTTTGTCCGTTATAGTTGATGAGTGGTTAAAACAAGCTTTGGCTTATCCCGGAGTGCAGCTACTCGAACTCACCATTCCCATCATTGTTGAGTCAACTAAACTCACAGGTTTTCACCGTGATCCAGCAGATCAAATCATTGTGGCAACTGCGAGGATTTGCGGGTGTCCCTTACTAACTGCTGATGCAAAAATTCTGGCATATCCTGATGTACAGATTCTTCAGTGACAGGTAAAAAATGCCTTAAGACGAATCTTTAGGTTGCGTTAGTCAGTTTGTCGGCATCTATGAGGACTTCTCAAAGCTCGATCGCCCTCTCGAAGCTTTGATTGTGGCCGACATCCCTTGTCATCTATTTAATAGGACTTACCCATGAGGCCCAGAAACCGGGTTTTTTATCCAAATACTTCGTTGTAGCCTGCAAATTCGGTAAAAAACCCCGTTTCTTTAGTCGGAGTGCATCAGTCTTGTCGGATAATGTTTTGGGTGTAACGCAATTGTTCTTTTTCCGAAAGTGCGATCGCCCTTACATCCCCAATTGTCAAAAAGTGCATGAAGCGCAGCTATCCCCTAGGGAATCGCCCCTACATGAATTATTCAAACTAACTCCGACACACTCAGCCGCCATTCTACGGATTAAATTTTTTATCTCTTTTTTTTTGCCTAACACTAATTGATGAGATGAAGACCATGCAGTGACTATATGTAGCGCTGTTTGCTGCTCATTTCGGTCATAAGATAGTTTCATTGTTTTGCCATCAATGGCAATCACGTTTAGTTCTAATTCCCCGATTATCGCATTTACCCAACTCAAAAAATATTCTTGAAACTGCTGCGGTTCACTTCGGGCTAATAAGGAGACTAAACCTGTCATGAGATGGTATACCATTCGGCAGAAGTGTTGAACGCTTATTGATAGGATTCTGAAAATAGACATACGAATCCTATAAAATGCTGATTTCAGCAAT
>NZ_JAUBUB010000221.1:0-1072 GCF_036705265.1 Microcoleus sp. B4-C2 | reverse complement strand
AGGCTAGAACGGTATCAAGGGAGCCCCGGCCACTACCAGGGCGTCCCGTTTAACAAGTTGAAGCTGGAGCTGGAAGGCCCCAGTGGATATTCAACATGTCAAGTCTACACCTGAACGTCGGGGTCGATGTTTCTAAAGACACCCTGGATCTGTGCTTCTTTGCCAAAGACCAAATCAAGCACAGCTTCACAGTCAAGAACTCTCCAGCAGGGTTTGAGCAGATTGTAAAGAAGCTGGAGAAGATGGCTCCTAAAGACCAGTGGAGGATCACGATGGAAGCGACCTCTTCCTGCCACAAAGCTTTGGTATGGCACCTGGCTGAAGAGGGAGTCCCTGCTGTGGTGATGGCTCCTAATCAGGCTAGAAGCCTTGCCAGGGGTCTTGGAATCATTAGAAAGAATGATGCGACAGACGCCTATGTTCTGGCTGTGTGCTCGCAGAAGAACTGGAAAACCCCCAGGAAGCCTCCCACCAAAGAACAGGCTGAACTTCAGGAGCTTTCAAGAAGGATAGACAGCCTTAAAGCTCAGGCGGCTGACGAGAAGAAGAGAATGGGCAAGCCTTCCGCCTGTGCAGAACTCATCAAATCCTGCACGAGAGTCATCAGACTTCTTGACAAGGAAATCCAGCAGGTGAGCCAGCTGTGGCTGGTAAAGCTGAAGCAGAGCCAGGAGCTTGTGAAGAAGCACCGCCTCATGCTGAGCATCCCTGGTGTGGGCCCTGAAACAGCCCGCAAGGTCTTGAGTGAACTCTTCTTGACAGATGAACTAAAGAACGTCAAGCAGTGCATCGCCTACGCTGGGCTGGCTCCGCAGGAATGTTCGAGCGGGACGAGTCTTCACCGAAAAGCCACCATCCACGGGACAGGCAGCAGATTCTTGAGGACAGCTCTTTTTATGGGAGCCATCTCCTGTTCCAGACATGATGCTGAATGCTCAGCCCACTACGGCCGGATGCTGGAAGCCGGAAAACCTAAGAAATGCGCTCTGGTCGCCATCATGGCCAGAATGCTCCGCCGGATTGTGACAGTGGTCAACAGAGGAACCGAATGGACCCCAACCCCTTGACAATT
>NZ_JAUBUB010000220.1:0-1120 GCF_036705265.1 Microcoleus sp. B4-C2 | reverse complement strand
ATAATATCCTGAAAACCCCGCGACTTTAGTCCGGGGATGAAAGGGGCAAGGAGGCTTTAGCCTCCCAGTCTATTTTCTTAGATTTCAGGATTGCGCTGTAGAGTAAAGCTATGTAAATCTTTGTGAACCATCAGAGTAAGTTTAAGCCAATGCTGCTAGCATAAGACTATCGTGATCGGGTCGAAGTCATGTTAGTTTTCGAGTTCAAAGCATACGGTAAAAAGCAGCAATTTGACGCTGTAAACGAAGCAATTAGAACGGTGCAGTTCATCCGAAACAAAGCATTGCGGTTTTGGATGGAAAACGAAAATGTCGATAAATACGCATTGAACAAGTATAGCGCTGTTTTAGCTAAGGAATGGACGTTTTGCGATGACTTGAATAGCATGGCTCGACAATCTAGCTCAGAAAGAGCGTGGTCGGCGATCTCCCGATTCTACGACAACTGTAAAAAGAAAGTCCCAGGAAAAAAAGGATTCCCGCAATTCCAGAAAGACAACCGATCCGTCGAGTACAAGACTACGGGATGGCGCTTGGCAGACGACCGAAAATCCATCACTTTTACCGACAAGCAAGGAATCGGGAAGCTCAAATTAAAAGGAACACGCGACTTACATTTCTATCAGCGTAGTCAAATTAAGCGAGTACGTTTGGTGAGACGGGCAGACGGATATTATGTCCAGTTTTGCATTAAAGTTAACCGTTCTGAAAAGACTGAAGTCACAGGTAACGCCATCGGGTTAGACGTAGGAATTAAAGAGTTCTACACAGACTCAAATGGGGTTGCAATTGAGAACCCGCGTTTCCTCCGCAAGGGAGAACGCAGGTTGAAAAAATCCCAAAGACGAGTCTCAAAGCGAGTCAAGGGTTCACAAAACAGAAAAAAAGCTAGAGCGATTCTAGGGAAACGCCACCTCAAGATAAGTAGACAGCGTAAAGATTTTGCCGTGAAGTTAGCAAGATGCGTCATCCAGTCTAACGACTGTGTAGCCTACGAAGACTTGAGGAGCAAAAATATGGTGAAGAATCACTCTTTAGCAAAATCGATTAACGACGCATCTTGGTATATGTTCCGAATTTGGTTGGAGTATTTCGGCAAAGTATTCGGAAGAATTACGAT
>NZ_JAUBUB010000219.1:0-1126 GCF_036705265.1 Microcoleus sp. B4-C2 | reverse complement strand
ATACCAATTTAATATGAAGCTGCATAGAATAAAGCTTCAAGAATGAAAGTGTAAGAAGATAGTGAACTGATTTCTTCAGGTGTGATTTGTTGCAGAACCTCATTCAGTCGTTCGCGCAATTCCCCAAGTGTCAGAAACACTTCTCCCTTGAATTGTTGTTTGATAAATTGCCAAACCCTTTCAATGGGATTAAGTTCCGGGCTATGAGCTGGTTGACAAACGGGAATCAAATTGTCAGGCCAGTGTAGAGCGCTGGTTACATGAGCCCCCGCCTGGTCAACTTGAATTAGTGCGATGTCATCCCCCAGTTGATGTGAGAGGGCATCAATAAACTCCTGAAATCTTTGAGTATTGAGGTGATCGTATTCTTGACAAAAATGCCAGCCGCTCAAAGGTTCGACCACCCCATAGAGCCAAAAATTGTCACGTTTCCAGAGTACCGGTGCGATCGGTTTTACCCCAAACGCCATAATTACTTTCCCGGTTTCGGTTTTGAGTCCTAAGCGAGTCTCGTCTTGACACAAGTAACGCAACCGTTGTCCCTTTCCGAATAAGCGTTGATAGGTCAACAGGGCTGGGGCGATGTTTTTTTAAAACGCTGATCGGCATTGGGTTCTTGCTTTGCGCTTTTGGGGCGTGGCACTTTTAATTTAGCTTTGAGTCGATAGTGTACCCAATGATAGACTGTGGGGTATGTCAGGTTCAGTTGATAAGTCTCCTTGAGCCACTCCACGATTTCTCCGTAACTTTTGAATCCTGGTGACTGTTCCAGTCTTTTTTGTAATCCGGCAAGAGCCTCTTGGCTCAAGTGAGGCGATTTTCCGGGTGCGCTCTTGATCGTCAACAATTCGGACAATCCTCCCTGACGATACTTTTGCAACCATCGAGTTACCGTTGAACCATCACGTCCCAGACGTTCGGCCAGGGTTTTATGCTGAGTGATTTGTCCCGTTTTCAGCCACCACAACATTTGCAACCGTTCTTTCTGGCTAGCAGTACGACTGGTTTTTAGTTGTTTCTCTAAACTCTCTGCACTCTCTGCGATCGCCAGAATCAGTTGGCGTGTCATCACTGATGCCCTCTAAACACTATCTTTATTCTATGCAACTTCATATAAAATTGGTAT
>NZ_JAUBUB010000217.1:0-1150 GCF_036705265.1 Microcoleus sp. B4-C2 | reverse complement strand
GTTGACTGGCAAGAGCGCGAAGGTATGAAGGGCGGACGGGTAATCTCAATGCTCTTCTGTAACCTGCGGAAAATTTAGAGACTCTGCCTGACAATTGACGGCTCAATCTCATCCCCCTTAATTGGGGGATTTTCATGTCTACAAGTTTTGTCTACAAGCTGTTGACAGTGTAGACAGGCATCGGTTATTGTAGACAAATACTGTATACAAGTGTCTACAATGAGTCAAAGTCAAGTCGTATCGTTCAGGGCTTCCGGTCACTTCCTGAACTGGATAGAAGCTCAGAGACTAGAGGGTGAGTCAGTAAGTCAAGCTGCACAACGCATTCTCAAGGAAGTCTCAGGCACGTCTACAGCGGTGGCTACAGAGAGTGACACAAGCCTCGTGTCTACAGTGACCGCCAAAAGTGTAGACCTACTGATATCCGATCGCATTGCCCCACTAATTCAACGAATAACTGTCATTGAAGAACGTCTGGAACAACTCGGTGCTAACCAACTAGACGACTACTAGACAGGTGCTAGCATCTAACTAGACAATCACTAGACAATGACTAGACAAGGTGCTAGTATCTAACTAGACAATCACTAGACAGGTACTAGACATGACAGACAGATGCCAGCTTAACTTGAGATTGGACGGCCGCCGAGACTTGCTCGAAACCATTAAAGATGTCGCAGCCGCAGAGGGTTTGAGCGTCAATGCTTGGGTAGTGCGAACTTTAGAGCAAGCGGCCAACCAAGCAATAGCGGCGCCGCTAACCCAACCTCAAACACAAGTGTCCGAAATTTCGGACATCGAACCAGTGCTAGACAAACTGCTAGACAATAAACTAGACACTCTGCTAGCGGCTAAGTTAGCAGGGATTGAAGAACGCTTGGGAAAATTGAGTGCCTGAGTGACGGCAACGATGAATCACTCAGGCAGGAATTGAAAGCGGCCAACAAGCAACTTGCAGAATGGGATGCAGAACTGAATCAGTTACACGAGCGCAACGGCGATTTAGGGCTGAAGGTTCAGATGTTGGAGCAAGAGCTCAAGGAAGTGAAGCGCGATCGGGAGGGACTTGAGACAGAACTCTCCGACCTGAGACAAAAATCAAAAAATGATGCAGCCAGGAAAAATTTTCCCGATTTCCCAGAGCCGGCCG
>NZ_JAUBUB010000216.1:0-1192 GCF_036705265.1 Microcoleus sp. B4-C2 | reverse complement strand
TAAGCTGTTCGACATCTAAACTGCATTAACTAAGTTACCTTTATTTTTTATTTTTCGGTTCCATTTCATAATTAGTCCTCCTTCATTTAACAGTTTATGTAACAGTGCTTCTAGTTTTTCAATGGATTCAAATAATCTATTAGCAACATATTCCTTGGCGGAATGCCATACTAATTCAATTAAGTTATAGTCAGGGCTATACTTTGGCAAAAACTCTATGATTAGATTCGGCATCTCTGACGCTATTTTCTGCAAAGTCTCTGCTTTTTTATGAAAACTAGCGTTGTCCAAAATTATCACAAACTTACAGCCCTTATCATTAAAGTCTTCTGCTAAATTTCCTTGCAATATCCACTCGGATTTTAAATCTTCATAAAAAGTTTTCAGCACAGCATAAAAATTAGCAGAATTACCAGATGGAATAAAATCTACCCATCTTTTTTTGTCTGAGTATCTCACTCCACCCATAACATTAATACGACCTTTTCGTCGGTCTCCTCTTTTATTACTTCGAGTCCCTTTTTTACACCAGTTTTTCCTTCTAATTACTCTTAAACTAAATCCACTTTCGTCCCAAAACCATACCTGCAATAGATTTGGAAATTCTTTTTCTATTTTTAAATACTCAGCTAATTTATCTTTAAATAAACCCCTTTCTACGGCATCTTGCTTATCCTTCAAGCTGTATTTAGCCCAAAGGTAAACATACTTTTTTGATTTTAAAATTCTCCTTACTTGGGTACTACTCAGCTCAATTCCCGTCTGCTCTCCTAGATATATTGCAAGTCTAGCTGTTGTCCATCTTCCGAACTCATAACCATATTTTTCAGGGTCTACTTCAACTGTTTCTAAAAGTAAATTAATGTATTTCTCTGTAGCTTTTCGGTAATTACCCTTCATCCTGTTATCTTTAAAACTGTCTAAATTTTCAGGATCACCATGAACGCTCCAATAGGCAACTTTTCTGAGAGAACATCCAATTAGTTCAGCAGTTTGAGCTTGTGTATTTCCGTTATTTAGTAATAAAAATATTAACGCTCTTTGTCGAATATCTGGATGCTCATGGTCTTTTAATGCTTGTTGCAGAGTTTCCTTTGTTTCTGAACTGAGGAAGTTTTTAGTAGGCATTGACTTGATCGGAAAATTATCATATTATACCATACAATATGCGTTTTAGATGCTGAACAGCTTA
>NZ_JAUBUB010000215.1:0-1225 GCF_036705265.1 Microcoleus sp. B4-C2 | reverse complement strand
TAACAGGCGAAAGTGTGAGCAAGAGGACATCAGAAATCGGTGAAGTTGGCCCGCCCCTTAGACTAAATAAGTCTGTTGCGTAGATAAGCGGACATTACTGATGACAGGCGCACCTAAAGCTGGACAGTATCTTAGGCTCTCGATCGAACGATCAAGAAAGCCTGCATTAACAAGGCTAGTATTCAATTGCCTGTCGGTTCTTTCATAAAATGGAGTATATCTGGAGCCAAAAATGACATCAACAGTCTTAGGTATAGACATCAGTAAAAGAGACTTTCACGTCTCATTACTGAGAGAAGGTCGTGCGACTAAACCCAAAAAGTTTACGAACAATACTCAAGGGTTTGAGAGTTTGCATAACTGGCTCAAACAACAAAGTGTCGTCGAACTCCATGCTTGTATGGAAGCTACTAGCATCTACGGCGAAGCCTTGGCAGAATTCCTTTATGGGGAAGGCTTTCAGGTAAGTATCGTCAATCCGGCTCGTATTAAAGGGTTTGCTAAAAGCGAACTTCTGAGAACGAAAACAGACTCCGTAGATGCGGCACTGATTGCCCGTTTTTGTGCGGCAATGAAACCATCATTATGGACTCCTACAGCCCCCGAAGTCAAGGAATTACAAGCCTTGTTACGGCGGCTCGAATCAGTCACAGAAATGATGACGAGCGAACAAAACCGTTTGGAGACAGCTACGCCAACAGTTGCTGCCCTTACCCAGGAACATTTGGACTATCTAAAACAGCAACAACAACTAATCAAAAAACTGATTAGTGACCATTTTGACCAACACCCACACTTAAAACAACAGCGCGAGCTGTTGACTTCAATTCCTGGCATTGGCGATTTAACAGCTTCTATATTATTAGCTGAAATTGGCGATGTTTCTGATTACGATAATGCTCGTCAATTAGCAGCCTATGCCGGTTTAACTCCCAGCGAACGGAGTTCTGGGACTTCAGTTAAAGGCAAAACTCGTTTGTCCTGCACTGGCAATGTCCGACTGCGAAAGGCGTTGTATTTGCCTGCGGTAGTGGCGATGCGTCACAATCCGTTACTCAAGGCGATGAGTGACCGATTATTGGGTCGTGGCAAGGTCAAAATGCAGGTGATTGGCGCTCTGATGAGGAAATTGGTGCATTTGGCTTTTGGTATTTTAAAGTCCCAAAAGCCTTTCGACCCCAATTATTTACTTGCTACCCCTTGACAGTTCAAGACAGTATCTACA
>NZ_JAUBUB010000214.1:0-1259 GCF_036705265.1 Microcoleus sp. B4-C2 | reverse complement strand
ATTAATAATTTATAACTCTGCAATTATACATTATTGGGCCAATTTTAGCAATCTTTTCCTATCATTCAACACTTCTGTAGAGCAACAATAGGAAGAATGATAAAACTCTTAAATATTACTGTCAAAAAAAAACTCTCTTCCCTTCAGGCAAAGGCACGGAGCGAGTTCAACTCCTGCGATGTGAGTTCTGGAAAACAATTAAAGAGTAAGGTTTGAAAGACTTAATATTCCTTGACGAATCGGGAGTTAATTTAGCAATGGTTAGGTTATATGCTCGATCTCTAAAAGGTGAAAGAGCCCGGGGGCCAAAACCAACTAAACGTGGCAAAAATGTCTCAATAATTGGAGCAATGTCAGTTAAGGAAATTTTGACATCGGTTAATTTAATAGGCTCAACTGATGCAATTACATTTGAAGCTTTTATCATCAGAAAACTTGTACCCAAACTATGGAAAGGTGCTTGTGTCGTGATGGACAATTGTCCCATTCACTTGGGAGAAGAAGTGAAAAAAGCGATCGAAAAAAAAGGGGCAAGATTAATATACTTATCACCTTATTCACCAGATTTTTCACCAATTGAAAATCTGTGGTCAAAACTTAAAATCATTCTCCGTTCTATCAAGACTACTAATTATCAAGAATTAGCAAAAGCCATAGAGTTTGCGTTCGGTCAGGTTACATCGTCAAATATTTTTAACTGGTTTACACACTGCTGTTATTGTACCTCATCTTTCTGAGAAAGGCTCTACTTCATTTTTTGGGTTAGAAATCAAAGAAATCAGGGCTATTTCGTTCTAGACAGTAGGCATGGTTTAGGTTTAGAGTTTAGAAGTCGGATTCACCCTAACTTATGATTTATGAGTTCGCTAGCAATTGTAGAAGCATTTTCGGAATTACCCGACCCACGGCGTGGAGCGGGCTGTCGTCATGAGTATGCGGTCTGTTTAGCGTTATTTACCCTGGCGATTAGCGCAGGATGTGGTGGTTTTCTAGCCATCAGGGATTGGTTAAAGGCTTACCGCGAACCTCTGATTGCGCTGTTTGGGTTCCCGAAGCATGGGATTCCTTCCTACAGTACGCTTCGTCGGACGTTACTGGACTTGGATTATCAATCCTATGGCGCTTGCGTCGCTTCTTTCTGCAAAATTGAACCGAAAAGAGGTGAAACCATGGCCTTAGATGCAGAAGTGTTGAATGATAGGAAAAGATTGCTAAAATTGGCCCAATAATGTATAATTGCAGAGTTATAAATTATTAAT
>NZ_JAUBUB010000213.1:0-1298 GCF_036705265.1 Microcoleus sp. B4-C2 | reverse complement strand
TCAATAATTTATAACTCTGCAATTATACATTGTTAGACCTATTTTAGCAATCTTTTCCTATCATTCAACACTTCTGCCCAGAAAGGACTTGAAAGATTCTGCTACGCCCGTTAATATTTGCTGAGCAGTATCAGAGTAAAATGCTTGATAGTGTCGATTCCGATTTTCTGTTCCTAAAACCTTGTGTAACTGAGCGCGATTCGGAACTTTGCCAGTTTTAAAATATAGCTGGCGGGCGTAATAAGTTCCGCAATTAGAAAGCTTTGCAGATTCAGAACACAGGTATTCCAGAATTGCCTTAATCTCTGAATCTGCTCTAATTAAGTTTTGTTGACAGCCAAACATGAGTTATCCTCCTTGCTATACCATAGTACAGCAAAACACCGGATAATATCATGAAGAAACGTTTAGATTTTCGGATTCAAGAATCTGAATTTAAAATTCTTGAAGAGCATTGCAAAGCTGTAGGCAGGACTAAAACCGACGTACTTAGGGAGTTAATCAGGAGCCTCAAAGTCAAAGAAAAGCCGTCAAGCGAAGGACGGGGCTTCAGACCCAGTTTTTTTGGTGAACTACCAGACGCTGACCACTTAAGTGGTACAGCGCTGGCTTCCTGATTCAACGGGGCGGCGCGTCCAACAAAACCGAAGTTTTGCCAGATCGACTTACATCCCCTCCACAGGCAGAAGCGCTAGTTCCTAACGCCAAAATCCGCAAGGCTTCATTTCTAATGTTGATGGCGGCGTTGACATCACGATCGTGGTGAGTACCACAATTCTGGCAACTCCATGCTCTAACATCAAGAGTGAGAATATCAACTCGATTTAGGCATACATGACAAGTCTTAGAGCTAGGAAACCATCTATCGATTTCGACATATTGTTTTCCTTCACTCTCCGACTTGTACTTGAGCATTGTGCAGAAAATACCCCAGCCAACGTCACTAATGGATGAAGCTAAATTATGATTCTTTACCATGCCTTTGATGTTGAGATTTTCCACTGCAATAACTTGGTTTTCGTTAACTATCTTGCGGGATAGCTTTTGTAGAAAATCTTCGCGGTCTCGGGCAATTATAGCGCACAAAAAAACGATATTGATTCGCTGTCGCTCAATTTATTTTCGGGCTGCGTTTTCATCCCGACGCTCACCTTCGGTAGAGCGCGGGACTTCCCATTCGCATTAGTTAAATCGGAACTTACCCCCTGCGGGGGTAGTTCTGGCAGGGTGGATTAATTGTCAAAAGAGTAAACCAGTGGGGCTAGGCTATTTGCTGACGAGCACGCGCCAGATTTAAT
>NZ_JAUBUB010000212.1:0-1307 GCF_036705265.1 Microcoleus sp. B4-C2 | reverse complement strand
AGCAGGGTGGATTAATTGTCCCCAAGTAAATTATAATAGTCGAGCGCGAGCGGCTCGAGTCCGCTCGCGCTCGACTATCCTACAGAGTGCATCAACAATGAATTTAATTGAAGCAATTAAATCAGTACCTGACCACCGACATCCGAGGGGGATTAGGCATCCCTTATGGCTGATACTCATGATAATTTTATTGGGCAGTTGTACGGGATATTGGGGATATAAGCCCTTAGCTGAATTTACGAAAAATCATCGCTCAACTCTGATAAAACTCTTTCACCTCCCACCAGATATTCGTTTTCCATGCGACTCTACTTTTAGAAACATCATTCTCTCATTAGATTTTGAGGTAATTGCCGTCCTTTTTAATATATGGGCAGGGGAAACATTATCGATAGCACCAGGAGAATTGATGGCAATTGATGGAAAAAGTATTAAAAGCACAAGTGTTGGCGGTAATAGTTCTTACCAAAATTTTGTGAGTCTAGTTTCTGCATACAGTCACGATCGCGGCTGGGTAGTCCGACATAAAGTAATGGAAAATCAGGAGCGAAGTGAAATCGAAGTTGTCGAAGAACTCGTGCAAGAACTTGCGGGTTCTCAAGTAGTAATTACTGCCGATGCACTGCACACTCAAAAAAAAACTATTCAGTTAATTATTGATGGAGGTAATGACTACATAATTACCATCAAAAAAAATCAATCTAGTTTGTTTAAAGTGGCTCAAAAATTAGTCGCATCTGTGGGCGCTATCGATTCAGCTCAAACCTCAGAACGCTTGCATGGCCGCACCACAACTCGCTCTACGACAATTTATCCCGTATCTACTCAGTTATTACCAGCGTGGGCGGGTGTCAAACATATAATTGCTATCAAAAGAACTGGCAGTAGGTGGGAAGGCAAAAAAAGTCGTCGTCGGTTAGTTGATTTCCATGAAACGCATTATTATTTAAGTAGTAAGGATTGGTCGGCAAGCCAATTTGCGTCGGCAATTCGAGGACATTGGTTAATAGAGAATCGGCTGCATTGGGTTAAAGATGTGACGTTAAATGAGGATAACTGCATCCATCGAGGTGGCAATGCACCTGCGAACTGGGCCCAGGTCAGACAATTTTTACTATCTCTAGCTCGGATGCTCGGTACAAATACACTTCCTGAAGCTTTGAGATTTATGGCCAATCAACTTGAATATGTTAGCGAATTACTTTTCGGTTTATCTCATCAAGACAAACCAATTAAATCTGGCGCGTGCTCGTCAGCAAATAGCCTAGCCCCACTGGTTTACTCTTTTGACAATTAATCCACCCTGC
>NZ_JAUBUB010000211.1:0-1314 GCF_036705265.1 Microcoleus sp. B4-C2 | reverse complement strand
AGAGACCTCCACAAAAAGAATGATCCAATAGCTATGTGGGTTTAGCGAAAATTTCTACAAACCATTTGTGAAGATTGGGGAGACGATGAATCTGGGTTTCAATTTCTGCCATAGCTAACTCCGAAACTTTAACTCCTGTGGAGTAAATTGTTTCTACCAATGTCACCACTGGATTTTTATCCTTAAATGTGAGAGTTTTGGCGAAATTTATAACAGTCTCAACAGTGTCAAGTAAACTACCATTCCAATGCTTTTCTAACCAACCAAAACAACGTTCTATTGGGTTATATTTACTATGATAGGGCGGATAATAAGCTAATTGTAACGTCAGTTGAGATTGTTGGGAAAAATCTAAAATTCGTTTCATAAACTGAGTACGACGAGAATGATTTTCCGGTCCATTATCCTGATTGATGACCAATTTTTGAATGTGATTAAAACGGTGTTTAACAGTTTGCCACCAACTTTCAAGTAAGTCAACTATACAATCAGCCGTCAACTTAGAAGTAACGAAGAATAAAAATAACTCATTGTACTCAGGCAGAAAAATACCATAGGGAATCACACTTGATTGAGTCGAAAAATCGTGGTCAACTGCAATAGTTGGCGTCCGATTTTTACCACCTCTATCAAATTCTCCAATCTTGACGGAAGCTTTGGCATCAATGGAAATTCGGAGAGTATTAGGGTTATTATCGGCTGCTGTATTGACTTGTTCAAGTTGTTCAAAAATGGCTGATGTCTCGGGGATTTTTTTGACTGGTTTAGTTTTCAAAACTCGTTTTAAGGTATAACCCAAATCATTCAATCTTCTTCTAATTGTTTCGGCGCTCGGTAGTTCTTCATCACTATAACCAAATTGTTTAATTAATTGACGACGGACTTCATTGGCAGTCATGCGCGTATATAATCGTGTACTCTTAAAGCTAGGATCAGTTTGACTGTGTGGGTCTACTAACGATGTAATATCTTTCAATAAGTTGGGTAATTTTGTTTCAACCCGCTTTCGTCCACTGCGCTTGAAACCATCGACAATTGGCTCACCACTTTTCAATTCTTTCATCCCTTTACGGATGGTCCGTCTATTCCATCCTAACTCCCGTTCTACTAACGTTTGTCCACCTATTCCTAAATCTTTGACTACCGATGCCATGAATTGTCGTCTGTCTGTCCCCTTGAGTTTTTTAGCTGTTTCGATGTAAAGAGATTTGGCGTGTTCGGTCAGTTTCATGATAGATTTTAGAGACATAAGATAGGCTGCACACTGAAATTATATTTTGACTATTATAGGATCAATCATTCTGTGGCGTTCTC
>NZ_JAUBUB010000210.1:0-1380 GCF_036705265.1 Microcoleus sp. B4-C2 | reverse complement strand
AAGAGTGCCTACCCCCTATCTATCGGGCAACCGGGCGTGGGATTGCCCCTACAATAATTATGCAAATGATGCGAGGATTGCTATATCGCGTAGGCAATCGCCCAAGTCCATCACCAGGGAGAAATGACGGAAAGCTATCTCAAAGCCACCCGCACCTATACTCGCTACAGTTATTGTGCGCGAGACATTTTAGTGCTAATATCTTAGCAAGATCAAAAGGATCAGGTCATAGGACAAACTTCAAATAACATATAAGTTAACAATAGGGCGCATCCCAGCAAAGATAGGGCCTCTAATATCCTTTGTTTAATCTCAGGGTAAAATAAATGAAAATAATCGATCAAACAGCGACTGAATTAAAAATTCAGACTCGTGGCGTATTTGATTTTTGGCTACCTAGCTGTTTGTTAATGGTATTTGGACTGAAATTGGCGGCGTTTGATTACAATTTGGCAAGCCTGTATTGTCACAGAGTGCAAGGAACACAAGGGAATTGTCAGTTGGTGCGATCGAGCTTGCTGGGATCGAAGATTCAAGAAATTCAGCTTGCTTCTTTGCAGGGAGCAAAAGTTGTCAGAGCGGCCTACACCAGCAAAGTTGTACTTCGGACTGATGCTGGCTATGTTCCTTTCACTGCTAACTCCCCTAATTGGGGAACCCAAGACGCTATTGCTTCGGACATCAATTCTTTTGTTAAAAATGCGGAGCGCAGATTGCTGGAATTAAAGCTACTCGACAGTTGGTTTCTAGGGATAGGAGCCATATTTGTGACAGCAGGGATAGCAGTAATAGCCTTCGGAAAAAAGGAAATTTATAGCTTTGATACAACTTTAAATGCCCTGACTGTTAAACAGCAGGGTTTGTTGGGAACTAAGCTAATTCAATACTCTCTGTGCGAGATTTATGGCGTGGAAGTCGAGCGAACAAAAGATCGGGAGCATGACATTTGGTACGAAGTTAGACTGTTAGTTTGTGGAGGCTCTCGCATCTCCCTACCCCGCACTATGAACCCATACCAGCAAGCAAAAATCGCCAAAGCGATTAACAACTATCTGCACCAGCAAAATAACCAAAAATAGCTGCTCGCGATCGACCCGATTTCTCAAGGTTGGAGACTTACGCAGAAACCGGGTTTTTTAGCAAAATCTCTCCTAGAGTGCGATCGCTTCTGTTATAAAAACCCGGTTTCTTTGGTATCGTGCGAAACTCGCGATTGGGTGGAAACTCATCATCTAAAAAGTGAACAATCGTTCACTTTTTAGGTTCTTTCGGAGCGCGAATTAAATAACTGACAATTTTAATTTTTATTGTGGGATGGGCGTCCCGCCCGTCCTTTTTGGACGGGCGGGACGCCCATCCCACTTTCAAGAGTGGAAGTTA
>NZ_JAUBUB010000209.1:0-1387 GCF_036705265.1 Microcoleus sp. B4-C2 | reverse complement strand
ACCAACACCCGCCCCAGAACCAACACCACCAACACCCACACCCGCCCCAGAACCAACCCCCATATTCAACCCAGTAGCCGAACCCGATACCAGTTGCGGTTGCGACCCCCTGCCCCAGCCCCCTCTCATCACATTTATCCAACCCCAGCCTTCGCCAATACTTAACTTCGACTCAAACGCCGCCCAACTCATCGACATCCAAAACACCAGCATCGGGACAGAGGGAAACGATTCCTTAACAGGGAACGAAACTAACGAACTGTTTCTCTCATTTGAGGGCGACGACACAGTGTTAGGTGAAGGCGGCAGCGATATCATATACGGCGAACAACAGCGAGACTTCATCGCAGCAGGACTCGGCAACGACATCGTTTACGCCGGCAAAGACAACGATGTAGTATTTGGCGGCAAACAAGACGATCGCATTTTTGGTGATCGCGGTGCCGACACATTGTACGGCGATCGCGGTGGCGACACCATAGTCGGCGACAACGGCAACAACATCGACTTAACCGACAACGACAGCGACCTAATTTTCGGCGGTGATTCAGGCGACGCCATAGCAGGCACTCAAGGCAATGACACCATTTACTCCGGCAAAGGCCCTGACATCGCCTATGGTGGCATCGACAACGACCTGATTTGGGGTGACAAAGGGCCCGATACCCTTTGGGGCGACAAGGGAGACGACTCTCTGTTTGGTGGCGTCCTCAACTCCCTAGACAGTGACCCAGACGGCTTCGATTTGCTGACAGGAGGCGAGGGCAACGACTTACTTCACGGCCAAGAACAAGACGACACCTTGCGAGGTGGCAACGGACGGGATTTGCTGTTTGGAGGCAAAGGGGACGATCGTATTTTTGGCGAAACTGACTCGGATACTCTCTACGGCAATCAAGGTTCCGACACCATCATCGGCGACTACGGCACTCAACTTGGCAGTAGTGTTGCGACATCTGAAGGTGATTTAATTTTCGGTAACGACACCGGCGATCTCATCGGCGGCGGCAGCGGTAACGATAGCATTTTTGCCGGCAAAGGTAATGACTTAGTTTATGGTGGCAAAGATAATGACCTGATTTGGGGCGAACTCGGTGCCGATACCATTGTCGGGGATCAGGGGGATGATTCGCTTTACGGTGGTTTGCAAAACCAGTTAGTGTCCGATGTGGATGGCCGCGACTTGCTATTTGGGGGAGATGGAAATGATTTTCTCAATGGTGGTGAGAGTTCCGATTCTCTGAGTGGGGGTTTTGGTAACGATACGCTTCGTGGAGGTAAGGATGATGATGTTGTACAGGGAGATGCGGGGGATGATTTGATTTACGGGGATGATGGCAACGATATTTTGTGCGGCGATGAAGGTAATGATACTATTTTTGGCGAT
>NZ_JAUBUB010000208.1:0-1400 GCF_036705265.1 Microcoleus sp. B4-C2 | reverse complement strand
GGATTTTCGATTTTCGATTTGGGATTGATTCCACGGATAAATCACGTGGCGGGTACCACCTTTGAAATTCGTGGTCATGAGTCATCAGCCATGAGTCATAAGTTATCAATCCCTACTCTCTGCCTTCAGACCGATGACTAATGACTCCTAACTAATGACTCCTAACTAATGACTCATAATTACTAAAGGGGAAAATTTTTGTCAAAACTTTGGCGGGTACTCGGCTGAGCCACCTCCAAACCTTCGCCCCCTAAAAGTTCTAAAGGCTTACCTTCCACCGAAATCCAAACCTTGGTATTCGGTTGTAAACTCGTAGCCGTATAGATAACTTGCCCTAATCGGCCAGTCATCGAATTGCTCCCTCCCCCCGCAGTAAATTCTGCCGACAAATCGACATAAACTCCGTCATTCTTAACACTCAAACCCCTGAGTTTTGTCCCATTAGGGATTTCGCTAGAAACAGTTCCATCCTTCGGCCCAGCCAACAAACTGTTAAAAGCAGCTTGTAAAGCTGCATCAGGCTTGTCAGCTTGTTTGACAGCTACTTTCGTAGGAACTCCCTCAAATTTGCCGCTGGCATCTTTAAGCCAGTAGACTTGCACTGTCTGGACATCAGTCTGCGGCAAAGGCTTTGGCTGCGGCGACTTTGGCACCAGAGCGTTAGGCGTCTGAGCTGTAGGCGCCTGAGCTGTAGGCGTCTGAGCGGTAGGCGTCTGAGCGGTAGGCACTTGTACAGGATTGGGAGGGGGTACGGGGATAACTACAGCAGGAGATTCCGCAGGACTTGGGGACAGCGGCGGAGCCGTAGTTTGAGCAGAAGACTGCGTATCTGCGGGGGTTGGCGAACGGTTCGCGGTCCACCAGGCAATGCCCCCTCCCGCCAGTAAAGCCAACCCGCAAACACCGGCAATGACGGCTGTGGAGGCGCGGCGTACTTCTTGTCCATCTTTCATAATACAAATTCTCCTTACAGATAGAGCGCTTGGGACGGTGAGGAGCGACTCCTGATCAGCTACATTTGTCTATGGTTAGATTCGGGAATTGACACAATTGCATTGCTGCTAGCGAACACTTTATAGCAAGCCCAACATATTCTGAATCCGACTATTGGAATCCTAGACCATAATATAAGATTTCGCCCGTGGAGTATGTCACACTATCTCGATCGGCTTAGTGCCTATATTCTATAGTAATCATAAAAAATTAAAGGCTGAAGGAAAAAAGAAGAAGGAAAAAGGAAGAAGGAAGACAACGGAGGGATGTAATGGGGGTAACGGATTTAACTGAGAGAAGGAAAAAGGATGTCGATAAAAATATTTTTCCCCAAACAAAAAGCGCCCCTATTTCTAGGAGCGCTTTTTGTCAATCAAAAGCTAAAACTTAGCCATTGATAGAAGGAG
>NZ_JAUBUB010000207.1:0-1454 GCF_036705265.1 Microcoleus sp. B4-C2 | reverse complement strand
GGTTTATAAACTTCTTGTACTAAGGCGGATTTACCTATGCCAGAGTAACCGGATACTAGCATCATTTCGGTGCTGCCTCTGCTGACTCGCTCAAAGGCTGCTAATAAGGTTTCAACTTCTGTTTCTCTGCCGTAAAGTTTTTGAGGTATCTGAAACTTATCTGTAATATCTTTTTGGGCGATCGCAAAATCGGCAATTACTCCCGTAGTTTTTAATTGTTCTAGGCATTCTTCTAAGTCAGCGATAATTCCCCAAGGGCTTTGATATCTGGCTTCAGCGGTTTTCGCTAATAGCTTCATCACAATATCAGAAACAGCTTTAGGAATTTCTCGATTGATTTGGTGGGGGGGTACTGCTTGTTTGGCAATGTGACAGTGGATTAATTCCATTGCATCGCTGTAATCCCAGGGCAATTGCCCTGTTAGCATTTCGTAAAAAGTGACTCCTAATGAGTAAAAATCAGTGCGGTAGTCGATCGCTCTGTTCATTCTGCCTGTTTGTTCCGGCGATATATAGCTAAGGGTGCCTTCTAAAACATTAGGATTTTTCAGGGTAGGATTTTCGCGCTTTAAAACAGTAGAGATGCCAAAATCTATAATTTGAACTCGCCCTGTGGTTGAGTTGATAATAATATTGCTGGGATTAATATCTTTATGAATAATTTTATGTCTATGAATTTCACCTAAAGCCCTGGTTATTTTAATAGCTGTTAATAAAAACTCTTCTAAGGTAAGTTTGTGAGAAGCCAACCAAAGCTTTAATGAGTCTCCACCACAATCCTCGAAAATGATAGCCAAACTGTTATGGTATCTTTCTAAGCTGTAGGTTTTAGGGACACTTTCTAGGTGAAGATTGTGTGTGATTTCGTATTCCTGCTTGTATCTGACTAACGAAGCTGGCATCGGATAATCTTGTTTGAGAAATTTGAGAATTACCGGTTGGTTGTCTTGCTTTTTCAGTCCCCGGTAAACTACAGAATTATTACTTTCATGGATCTGGTTGGTAATGTCGTAGCCCGGTAAGTTAATCATTCTTACAGCCTCTTGTCAGTATTAATACTCAATTATTTTTTTATATATTGTTAGTTAATTAAGTATATGTATTATCTAATACACAATATTACCCTAAAATTTAAGAAAAGCTTAAGTTTTTCAAAAAAAGTTATTTTTTCTTAACATTTCTTCAAAATAAGAGGGCTAAACATTCCGGTCAGGAGTCCGATCGCTCCACAGTTTCCTGTAAAATCCGGCAAAACAGAGTGAAGTGCGATCGCCCTTAGTCTTCATAGGAGATTTGGGCCTTGCATAATTAGAGTATAAATAGGGGGAATCACCATGCAATGAAAGCGAGTGCAAATTAACCCATATCCGTAAAAACACTAAGGATCGCGAATTAAATAACTTACAATTTTAATTGTTATTGTGGGATGGGCGTCCCGCCCGTCCTTTTTGGAC
>NZ_JAUBUB010000206.1:0-1569 GCF_036705265.1 Microcoleus sp. B4-C2 | reverse complement strand
GATAGCACTCAGTTTTTTCGCTTCTGTGCTTTATTGCGTAAGCATCCCTATTTAAAAACTGTCCGGAGTATTGAATAGTGTAGGTTAGGTTGAGAAACAAAACCTACACTATTAATTTTCTTTTTTTATATCAATCCGAGACGCAGGAATATATAACGTTTCTAGCTCTCCTGAGCTTATGGTAAAATATATCAACCAATACAGATGACGGGGCTAGGACCGATTTTTGGTAAAAAAATATGGGGTCAGTCTTGTTAAGAAGCCCCATCAGTTAAAAATGTTACCTCAATCATACCAAATTTGTTTTCAACAGCAGCTCAAAAACACCGAATACTTGACTGTGACTATTTTAGTTTTTCTGCTCCCAACCCATAAACAAGTGAGTATTGAGTTATTGGCGAAATTGATGCCATACCCAATCATGTTTGAGAGCCGACGACGTTCTATTCAACGATTTCTCAAGCTACCTATCCTCAAGATTGAAAAGCTTTGGTTTCCTGTGCTTAAATATATCTGGAGAACTCAATTTAAAAAGAAACAAGAGTTGAAGGTCGCCATTGATAGAACGCAGTGGCGAGATAAAAATATGTTGATGATTAGCCTGATTGGGGACAAGAGAGCTTTACCGTTGTAGTAGCAGATATTGCATTCGCTGTGGCTGTAGCAACATCCGAGAACAACAAAGCTTAATCTGCCCCATTCTTGGTCTGCTAAAAAAATATAAAATGGTTCTTTTAGGAGACGCCTGAATTTGCGATCGTTTAAGCTGGCAAGTGGGCTGTGTGAAAAGAACATAAGGTTTGTTTTGAGAGTAAAACAGGGACACTATATTCAAGAAGAAGGAGAGGAATTTAAGCGGTTGAGTGAGTCTGGTTTAGTAGCAGGTACGAGCTTTTATTTGACAGGAGTTAAAATCAGCAGCAAGGATTGGGCTGTTTTGATGTCGCTGGTTATGGGCAACGAAAATATCGAAATAGTGGCGAAGATGAAGGCTGGTATTTACTCACCAAGATCGGCAAATTGAAACAAGCTGTAACAGCGTTTAAATGTCGCAGTGGTATCGAAGCAATGTTTAAGGACTGTCAAACCGTCGGCTATAATCTTGAAAAGAGTTACCCTTGTGACGACCGCCTCAAAACTTTAATATTAATAAAAATTTAAGATTTTTAATAGCTTTAGCTTATAGTTGCTTATAGTTGTGCGATTTTACAAGGACACAAGCTCAAGCTTATGGGAATTCCGAAATAGATCGGTCGCCTTACGGTCGTCGAGGCGATCGCAACGCCGTCATAGTAGCTTTTGAATTGGATTATACGGTCAATCGTGGGCGCAGCGAAGCGGAGGGAGGTTTGCCATGCACCTATTGCGGAATTGATGAAAATTAGACGCAATCAGCTCCTATTCCCTCAGATTAGCAACCCGGACTTTTAGCAACGGAAAAAGCAATAGTATCCCAGTGATGCCACTGCGTCTTTGTAGAGACGGAAAAAAATAAGGGTAAAAAACCCTGAAGACTGCAGAGAAATTAAGTCATCATCATCACCATGTAGAAAGAGAGGTCAAGCCCTC
>NZ_JAUBUB010000205.1:0-1594 GCF_036705265.1 Microcoleus sp. B4-C2 | reverse complement strand
CCAATAAATTATAGAATATATGATAAAAAGGAGGGACAAACAAAAAACGATTATTTTAGAGAAATGGTAAGTGAAATGTAATTGCTCAACTAGGGGAAAAAAGGGAGCCATCAATAGAGAGAGCTTGTTGAATGGATTGATAAGCAGTTAAACCCTGTCGCTTCCCAGTATTGACAACTGAACGAACAGCAGCAAACAAATCTCGCCCCCATTCCGAACGGAAGCCATTAGTCACACGGCGAAATACCACGCTCATCCTAATCGCCTGTTCACTACTATTATTCGTTGGTGGAATCCCCGCATCTTCCAGAAATAGAAATAAATTGTCAATTAGCCCACCATAGCGTTTTCGTAACCGGATACCATCCGGATGATGTGGCGCTAAATTTAAAATCCCGGTTAATCTTTCCTGTAAATTTTCTCGGTATCGCTTGAGTCTGGCATCGTCGATTTTTTCTTGTCGTCGATGGATGATAAAAGCTCTTAATAATAACCTCTTCATCCCTGGGGCAAAAACTCTGTCAAGAGCATCAATCGCATATTGGCAATCCCGCAGTTGATGGGCCAAACACACTTGCCATTGTGGGGCTGGGTGATTTTTTTGAGCGCTAAATAAATCTGACACCCAGATATCGGGACGGTGTTCTGCTAGAACTTCGTTAATTACCCCAGTCCCTCGACTCGGGCGGATGACGTGTAAACAAACATCTGGGTTCTGAAACACCCACTCCCACTGATTTTGTCCATTAACTCTCGCACTGGTTTCATCTGAACAAATTAATTTTGCCCGCCGCAACCGATGGAGTATTTGAGTTACTTGGTCATCTAAACTCGTTTTGACTTTCTCTAATAGGTTGGCGATTGCTCCTTCTGATATCTTGAGTCCAAAGACAGATGCCAATATGGACGATAGCCGTTCGTAGCTGATCGCATGAGTGTAGCGCAGATACGTAACCAGGCTTTGAATTGAACTGCCAAATGGTGAACCCGGTTCCATTCCTGCGGGTACGGGGGCAAGATACTCGGTTTGACAACAGGCGCAGCGACCGCTATAACGTTCGATTCGGGTGATGATGGGGCGAATTGGGGGTAGTTCGATTTTTTCGTAGACGGATTGCAATTTTTGTGCGGCGCCGGTGACTTTCTCTCCACACTGGGGGCAATTTTTGAGTTGGGCGATGATTGTTTGGTCGGGATGAGGATGTAGTTCTCTTCCGCCTCCGACTCTTCCTAGGCTTTTTTGTCTTTTTATCCCCTCAATTTTCGATGGCTTAATGTTGGGCTTGAATCCTGTGGACGGTGGAGTGCTGGAATTTTTGCTAGTTTTTTTGGGAGATGGGCCTAGTTTTGGTTGGTCTGTGGTTGCTAACGCTGCGGTGAGTTTTTGGATTTTCTCCCATAGCTCTACTATCAAGGCTTCTTTTGCTTCGTTCGATAGCTGTTTTAGGTCGGGGAGTTTTTCCATTCCTTGATCTAATGTCTATCTTGTCTTCTTGTCAAGGGGGTTGAGCAATTACAGTGAAATAATAAGCTGGGGAGTCAAACCCAGAATGGTAACAGGAGATAGTTGGTATTCAGGAGTAGAAAACTTGAA
>NZ_JAUBUB010000204.1:0-1636 GCF_036705265.1 Microcoleus sp. B4-C2 | reverse complement strand
TATGAATAAAAGAAACAGTAAAGCTAGCCCAAAAGTTGCCATCGATCAGATATATTATCCCTGTGTCCTGAGAGTAAGACCGACAAGTCAATGGTGCGATGCGTGAGCCTGATTTAGAGCGTGGTCGTGGGCGTGATGGTTATGACATTGGTGAAGGGGTAATTCCCTATCCCGTTTAGGAGAATATAACATCAAATCCGCCCACCGCTCGGGACACCTAAAAGTTTGATCGCGAAGGGGAGTCATCTAATGAGCCGACGCCAGACCAACAAACCTGTTGGGGGTGAAATGTCCAATTTCACACAGATTAACCCAAATGCTGCAGGCATAGATATCGGGTCAGAAGAACATTGGGTGTGTGTCCCACCGGACAGAACGCCACAGAATGTGCGTAAATTTGGCTGTTTTACCCCTGACTTAATTGAGATGGCATCTTGGTTGTTGGAATGTCGAGTAGACACCATCGCAATGGAATCGACAGGAGTCTATTGGATAAGTGCCTTTCAAATTCTCGAAGAAAGAGGTATCGAAGTCAAACTGGTAAATGCCCATCACGTCAAAACCGTACCGGGTAGAAAAAGCGATGTTTTAGATTGTCAGTGGTTGCAACAGCTACATACCTACGGTTTATTGTCCGGTTCCTTTCGCCCTGACGATCAAATTTGCGTTCTTCGCAGTTACATTCGCCACCGCGATAACTTAATAAAAAGTAGTAGCACCCACGTACTGCGGATGCAGAAAGCATTAATTCAGATGAATCTGCAACTCCATAAAGTCATCAGTGACATCACCGGAGTCACAGGAATGGCAATCATCCGCGCCATTGTGGCTGGCGAAAGGAATCCTCAAGTCTTAGCTGGCTTGAAAAATTCCCGCATTAGAAGTAGTACCGCAGATATTGTCAAAGCCTTGAGTGGAGACTATCGAGCTGAGCAGATATTTGTGTTAAAACAAGAGTTACAACTTTACGACATCTATCAAGGACAAATTGCTAGCTGCGATGTTGAGATTGAGCGATATTTAGCAAGCTTTGCCTGTGAAGAAAACCATCCTCCACCAGACCCTCCCAAACGCGGCAACAGAAAGCCCAGAGGTCACGAACCCAATTTTGACTTGCGTAACCATTTGTATCGGATTAGTGGAGTAGATTTTACCCAAATTCCTGGTTTCGATGTTCTCACCGTACAAACCCTGCTCTCGGAAGTCGGATTAGACGCTACTCGTTTCCCTACCGTTAAACACTTTTGTTCCTGGTTAGGGTTGTGTCCAGGTTCGAGGATTACCGGCGGTAAAGTCAAAAGTTCTCATACCCGTCAAGTAGTTAATCGGGCTGCCAATGCCTTCCGTTTAGCTGCTCAATCTTTATCTCGCTCTCAATCAGCTTTGGGGGCTTTTTATCGTCGGCTGCGCGCTCGATTGGGCGCTGCTGGAGCCAATACCGCCGCTGCTCACAAGCTAGCCCGCATCTTCTATCATCTTTGGAGTACAAAAACCGCTTATGCTGATTCAGGGGCAGACTATTACGAACAGAAATATCGACAACGGATCGTCTCTAAGCTGGAGAAAACTGCTGAGTCTTTTGGGTTTGAGCTAGTTGCTAAAACTCCACAGTTAGATTGAGTTTCTTAGGAGGACT
>NZ_JAUBUB010000203.1:0-1656 GCF_036705265.1 Microcoleus sp. B4-C2 | reverse complement strand
AATTGCTGAAATCAGCATTTTATAGGATTCGTATGTCTATTTTCAGAATCCTATCAATAAGCGTTCAACACTTCTGGCGTTCAACACTTCTGCAAGATAATATGTCAAAAGCCAGTATTGAAAATAAACCAGCCTCTACTAACTCCTTGCCTTTAATCACTCCACAACCACCAGTAGCAGTGCGATCACAAACTCTTTCATCTACACCCTCGGTTTCAAATGAACGAGTAAGCTTTAATGAAGGTAGTACAGGAGCAACAATTCGTGACAGTCTAACAGCAAATCAAAAAAAGCGCTACTTACTAAACTGCGGTAGCGGACAGCGCATGACTGTGCAAATCAGGCAGGGAAGTATTAATGTGACAATTATTTCTCCTAACAATCAAACAATTGGCAATGCTGTAAACGGTGTATCCCAATGGCAGGGTCAACTGCCAAATAGTGGAGATTATATTGTTGAAATTTCTGCACCCCATCAGTCAGGCTACGTCATTAATATTGAAGTTTCATAAAGTTTTACTCATCAAACAGGAGATATTTACCTATGGATGACCCAACAGAAAAGCAAAAATTATGGAAAATATACGGCATTTTGATGGGTGTTATGGTAGGTGGTGCTGTGCTTATTCTAGGCGGTCAAGCAGCTTGGAATGCCATTCAAGAGAATTTGGCTAAATCTAATATCCCTTCAAATTCAACACCCCAATCTTTGCCACCTTCACCGAGCAGTACCGTCTCACCTTCAGATATTCCATTGAGAACAACACCTGAGCAAACTATCAATAACTTCTATGCACTGACAACTACAGATAATAAGGCAGCCGGACAAGTATTTACTACTGATGATTTCAAGAAAAAATATCCTTCCAGTGATGATAATAAAAAATGGGTCAGTCTATATAACTTTATAAAAGTTACTCAGATGAAACCTATTGAACAATCTCCTACTAGAGTAAAAATGACCGTTTGGTTGCTGTATTCTTTTAAAGATGGTAGAGAACAAGCGTGTGAATACAGAGATTTTACTCTTGTACTCAATAATAATAATTTTTTAATAGATGACATTGGCGAAGCGACTCAAACATCCTGCCTTTAAAAAATAGTTCATAGTTTATGTATTCATGGAAGCGATCGCCCTTCATGTCCAAAAGTGCGATCGCCCTCGATAATTTGACAGTTAACTTATCAAAAATCCTCCCTCAAAAAAGTTATCCTCGGCGAGAGGGTAAATCAAACACCACTTCAAATCGGATGTTGGGCACTCGTTGCCGAAACAACTGAAGATGTCCCTCCGCACCCGATCGGCTGCGATAGCGACCGACGATCGCCCATTGCAAGCTGGACTGCCGAGGTGGCACAATAAGGGAAACTTCCAACAGATTGCAGGGCATGAGCGACAGCGAGCGGATTTCAGTGGTTTTGCCAACACAGGCTAAAAAGGATCTCGAAAAGTTGTGCGATATCGAAAAGCGATCGATCTCCAACTTTGTCTACCTTCTGATTCAAGAGGCGATCGACCAAGCAAAAGCATCCGGCAAGCTCAAATCAACAGATGACTGAAACTAAAACTTGATTTATCCAATACTCCGGACAGTTTTTAAGCAGCCAGAGTACCATAAGACAAGACTGAAGGAAGGTTAGGGTGATTTAAAATCA
>NZ_JAUBUB010000202.1:1119-1703 GCF_036705265.1 Microcoleus sp. B4-C2 | reverse complement strand
TCATTGCTCGAATGGATAAGGTTCGATCAATTACACCAGGCATAGAGTCGAACTCATGGACTGGCTAATTTCATAAAGTCCTTTTTTTGTCAACTCCTAATACTGAACCGACGCCCTAGCCCCTGGCGCGGACTAACTAACGGACTAACAAATCAAATTCGATCGCCCCATCCACCAAAAAACCCGATCGCCCATCCACCAAAAACCCGATCGCCCATCCACAAAAAACCCGATCGCACATCCACAAAAAACCCGATCGCACATCCACAAAAAACCCGATCGCCCATCCACAAAAAACCCGATCGCCCATCCACCAAAAATCCGATTATCGCCCGCCGCTAACTCCCTCCGATCGCAGGAAATGCACCCGGCCGAACACATCGCCCGCTACAACTGTCACCCCATCAGGTGCGATCGTACAGCAAGCAAAACCATGTTCTCCGTTGAAACAAGCAACCTCTTTGCCACTAAGCAGATCCCAGATTTTCAGGGTGTTATCCTCTGAAGCGGAAATCGCTGTTTTACCGTCGCGTGCGATCGCCACTGCATTTACCGAGTTAACATGACCAGTGAGGGTTAATAGT
>NZ_JAUBUB010000202.1:0-1019 GCF_036705265.1 Microcoleus sp. B4-C2 | reverse complement strand
TCGGTGCCTGTCTCGGTGTCCCAGATTTTCAGGGTTTTATCGTCTGAAGCGGAAATCGCGGTTTTTCCGTCTGGTGCAATCGCCACTGCATTTACCAAGTTAGTATGACCCATGAGGGTTAATAGTTCGGTGCCTGTCTCGGTGTCCCAGATTTTCAGGGTTTTATCGTCTGAAGCGGAAATCGCGGTTTTTCCGTCTGGTGCGATCGCCACTGCTAGTACCGAGTTAGTATGACCCGTGAGGGTTAATAGTTCGGTGCCTGTCTCGGTGTCCCAGATTTTCAGGGTTTTATCCCTTGAAGCGGAAATCGCGGTTTTTCCGTCTGGTGCGATCGCCACTGCTAGTACCGCCCTAGTATGACCCGTGAGGGTTAATAGTTCGGTGCCTGTCTCGGTGTCCCAGATTTTCAGGGTTTTATCATGTGAAGCGGAAATCGCGGTTTTTCCGTCTGGTGCGATCGCCACTGCTAGTACCCAGCTAGTATGACCCGTGAGGGTTAATAGTTCGGTGCCTGTCTCGGTGTCCCAGATTTTCAGGGTTTCATCCTCTGAAGCGGAAATCGCTGTTTTTCCGTCTGGTGCGATCGCCACTGCTGTTACCCAGTCAGTATGACCCGTGAGGGCTAATAGTTCGGTGCCTGTCTCGGTGTCCCAGATTTTCAGGGTTTCATCCTCTGAAGCGGAAATCGCGGTTTTTCCGTCTGGTGCGATCGCCACTGCATATACCCAGTCAGTATGACCCGTGAGGGTTAATAGTTCGGTGCCTGTCTCTGTGTCCCAGATTTTCAGGGTGTCATCCCTTGAAGCGGAAATCGCTGTTTTTCCGTCTGGTGCGATCGCCACTGCTGTTACCCAGTCAGTATGACCCGTGAGGGTTAATAGTTCGGTGCCTGTCTCTGTGTCCCAGATTTTCAGGGTTTTATCGTCTGAAGCGGAAATCGCTGTTTTTCCGTCTGGTGCGATCGCCACTGCATATACCCAGTCAGTATGACCCGTGAGGGTTAATAGTTCGGTGCCTGT
>NZ_JAUBUB010000201.1:0-1754 GCF_036705265.1 Microcoleus sp. B4-C2 | reverse complement strand
CCCTCATTCTCTCCCGGCGCGGTGGCTCAAGTCCTGCTGAAAGCCACCGTTCTCTCTTTTTTAGTCTAAACTCCAGTAAAAGAATTCAAAAAACAGTGGACATTTGAAGGAATTTGCGTAGCAGACAGCGCCTTATACACCAGGGAAAACCTATCAGCAATGACAGGAATCAAATGGATAACAAGAGTCCCATTAAGCATAAAATCAGCCCAAGAGAAAATCGTAGACATCCAAGAAAGCGAATGGCAAGCAAGCTCAAAAAAAGGATATAAAATAGCAGAAAGAGCCAGCGAATATGGAAACATCAAGCAAAGATGGTTAGTTATAGAAAGTGAACTCAGAAAACAAGCAAGCATCAAACAAATAGACAAACAAGTAAACAAACAAGAATTAAGCGCCCAAGCCTCACTAAGCAAGCTTTATCGGCAAAAATTTGCCTGTGTTGCCGACGCAGAAACCGCCATCAAAAATCTATCAGACACATGGAAATATCACAAAATTACCGAAATTGAATGTCAAGAAAAAAGCCATAAAAAACCAAAAACGCCAAGCAAAAAAGCTAGTAAAATAGACACAATAGCCTATCAAATAATCGGTAAAATAGAAACCAGACCGAAATAATATCCGCCGAAAAAATCAAAGCAGGGAGATTTATACTGGCAACAAACATCTTAGATAAAAACGAAATAACCAACGAGCAAATATTAGAAGAATACAAAGACCAACAAAGTAACGAAAGAGGATTTAGATTTTTAAAAGACCCATTATTTTTCACATCAAGCGTCTTCGTGAAAAAACCCGAGAGAGTAGAAGCAATTGCCATGATAATGGGAGTATGTTTATTAGTATATAATCTCGCCCAGAGAAAGTTGAGGCAAGAATTAGAATCAGCCAATGCCAGCATCAGAAACCAGGTCATAAAATTGACAAATAAACCGACAATGCGGTGGGTATTTCAGATGTTTCAAGCCGTACATTTAGTCAACCTAAATGGAGCCGAAGAAATAAGCAACTTAACAAAGGAACGTCGGGAGATATTAAATTATTTAGGAAAGGTTTGCGGTCAATATTATTTAATAGTTGAAGATGGGTAACTCGGAAAACAAACCGGAGAATATTGTTGAATAAATTCAAATAATTGGCAACAGAAAAATCATGTTGCCGGAATTGTGATGTCTAATTCATGGAAAATTAGTTCAGATATTGCCGAAGGAATATATTAGGAAATATCTGTGAATTCAAATTTGTTATATCTCGCCAAAATCGCAAAATAATGATACTAAAATTAGAAAAGGTAGGCACAGATATTTTTCCTACAGTGAATGTATAAAAATACTTAGTCATCAAAGCCAGAACTGCGGAATGTGGGTTATGAAAATGGCTATGATTCCCTTTTAAGGCACCGAGATAGTCATTCCCAGACTCAATAATTAGCTCACAAGTTTTTTTTGAGTATTCAAGGCATCGAAGGCAAAAACGACTCCCCGTTGGGCCAAGGCTTCCAAAACGGGTGGAATCGCTTTGATTTCATTGGTTTTACAATCCACTTGTTGGGGAGTTAAAATCAGTCCTCGTTCGACCAAGTAGACCGTCACCAATTGAATCGCTGGATGGGATGGGGTCCGATTATCACCCGTTTCAATATTGTAAGAGCCACGGAGGACTTTTCCATCTAAGGCAGAAGTGTTGAACGCTTATTGATAGAATTCTGAAAATAGACATACGAATCCTATAAAATGCTGATTTCAGCAATT
>NZ_JAUBUB010000200.1:0-1806 GCF_036705265.1 Microcoleus sp. B4-C2 | reverse complement strand
CTGATGTTACAAAGTAAACGATTTCTTAGAATATTCTGGTAAATCCTTGTAGAACCTGGCACTATGGTTGGAGAACGCAAAAATACCCCCTAGCGATGACCAGATATGTCACACCACGAGAAGCTTGCAAAATCTTGCAAGTCTCAGACAAAACCCTTAGAAACTGGGAACTTGTCGGCAAAATATCAGCAATCAGAACTCCCTCTAACCAGCGACGCTATGATATCGACAGCGTTCTCGGAACCGGACATGACCGAGTTACAGCCATCTACGCCAGGGTCAGCAGCTACAAACAGCGCGAAGACCTTGATAGGCAAGTCAGTTACCTCCAAAGCCTCTATCCGCAAGCTAAAGTCTTTAAAGACATCGGAGGCGGACTCAACTTCAAAAGAAAAGCGCTTCTTGCCCTTCTGGGACAAGTCATGTCAGGAGATATCTCAGCAGTTGTGGTCGGACACCAAGACAGACTGTGCCGGTTTGGTGGCGACCTTATCAAATGGATCTGCGAGCAAAACAATTGCCAACTCATGGTTCTCAGCAGAAACGAGTTGTCTCCAGAACGAGAAATGGTTGAAGATATCCTTGCCATCATCCACGTCTTTAGCAGCCGACTCTATGGTTTGCGAAAATACAAATCTGCTATCAAAGAAGATTCGAGTTTACCCGGAAACCAAGCTAGCAGCGAAGTGGAGGAGTTGGATTGCAGCAAGTAGATGGTGTTACAATCAAGCAATTGCTATCCTGAAAGATGAAAAAATTGGTAAGTATGACTTAAGGAAGAAAATAATGGACTCAGCCCCTAGTTGGGTGTCTGAACAACCTTACAATCCGCGCCAAATGGCAGTCTTCCAAGCTTTTGAAGCACACAAAGCAGCTAAAAAGACAAAAGGAACGGCAAAATTTAGAAGCCGTTTCGACGCATCTGAGACTATCCGATTTCAAACGTCCAATTGGAAACTAGGAACTTTTTACCCACTTTCTACTAAGGAACTAACATTCAAGTCATCGGAGCCCATTATCGAGGTAATGCAGCACGAACCGACACTTAGCTTGATTAACAGGCAATGGTTTATTTGCTATGCAATTGATGTACCAAAAATCAAGCCAATTGAGAGCGATTTAGTTATTGCTTTAGATCCGGGTGTCAGAACTTTTCTTACTGGTTTTGATGGTAGTGACTTCATCGAAATAGGAAAAAACGATATCGGTCGTATCTATCGCCTAGCAAGGCATCTAGACAAATTAATGTCCCGTATTGGAGTAAGTAAAGGGAGAGAGTTCAAGCGACTAAGGTATTGCCTGCGAAAATCAGCAGCCCCAATCAGGAGCAAGATTAAAAACTTGGTCAATGAACTACACAAGAAAGCTGCAAAATATTTGACAAGCAAGTACAAGTTAATTTTCTTGCCAACCTTTGAGACACAACAAATGGTCAAAAAAGGCAAACGCAGGTTGGCGACTAAAACGGCTAGAGCGATGGTTACGTTGAGCCATTATCGCTTTAAACAAACGTTGAAGCATCAAGCTACCAAGCATGGTGGTGTTGTAGTAGACGTGACAGAAGAGTACACATCGAAAATCTGTTCCAAATGTGGACACGTTCATTCTAAATTAGGCGGGTCTAAAATATTTAAATGTCCAAAGTGCGGACACACTCTGGACAGGGACAAAAATGGCGCTTTCAATATTTTATTGAAAGCTTTGAGAGATACCTCCTTGATAGGAGAGCTTGCTGCTTTTTCTATCTTGCCATACACGGTGATTCCTGGCTTAGTTCGGGATTTACCGGGTTAAATGTATCTGGTA
>NZ_JAUBUB010000199.1:0-1860 GCF_036705265.1 Microcoleus sp. B4-C2 | reverse complement strand
AAAAAGGACGGGCGGGACGCCCATCCCACAATAATAATTAAAATTATAAGTTATTTAATTAGCAATCATTAGGGAGTACCGCGCTCCAAAGAGTAAATGTAGGGTGAAGACGGACTACAGAGAACCCGATAGCGACTGTTTAAACTGCATCACAACGGATTTCGATGATAAATCCATCAGGATCGTAAAAGTAAATGCCGCGTCCTGTAGCGCGAGTAACGGGGCCGCTATCGATCGCAATTTGATTTGACTTTAGCACTTCCAGAGCGCGATCGAACAAATCCGGAGCAATATCGAAGGCTAAGTGGTTGGCGCGGGTAAAAGCTTTCTCCGGGTCTGGGTTTGGCGGTTCTAAGTCTGGCTGCCAAAATAAGTCAATAACAGTACCGTCTGGGGTGACAAAATTAGCGACTTTACCAGCGGCTACCATTTCTGTTAAAGTTGCGGGAATTTCGGCGCCTGTTAGTTCGTGCAGGCCGAGAATTGTACCGTAGAAGTGGCGGGAAGCTGTCATATCGCGCACGTTTAAAGCGATATGGTGAACGCGGCGCAAATTCCCCGGCGCGAGGGCAATTTTGACGTTGTTTTCGGTAGTTTGCATGATTGTCATCAATTGCGAATGTTCAAATTGAAAGGAGTTTGATTTATTCAGATGGTCTGCTGTAAAATAAGCATTTTAAGTTGGTAGTCAGGACTTAATCGGGGCCTCGAAACCGGGTTTTTTACCTTTGGTGCGGTCTACAACGTGTCTTTTCGTAAAAAAACCCGGTTTCTCAACAATTGTGAGTAAGTCCTAGTATTGTTATTTTTCTTTAGGAAATGATGCCATGCCTACAAATAGCATGGCCAGACCACCTGCCAGAATTGCGAAGGCAAGTACACCTACAACTAAATCTAATTTCGATGTATTTTCCATTAAATTAAACAGTTCTCCAATTAAATACAATCATCGGTATTTGTTCATGGTTTAGTGCTTGCACACAAGGGGGAAAAGCAGAAGGAAAAAAATAGCTTTCAACTTATTGGAAAAAAAGCCTATTAATTTCTTCCCTCTTCCCTAAACATCCATCCGTTAAATCAGTTAAATCCTGTACACTGCTTAGTTGCCGAACTTCTTATTTCGCCAATTCTCGATCGATGGCAGCGATCAGTTCGGGCGAATCGGGGCCAACACTACTGCGGAATCTGGCAACCACTTCACCCTGTTTGCTAACTAAGAATTTCTCAAAATTCCAGGAAACCTCACCCTTGGGCTCGACTGCACTCGTAAGCTTAGCGTACAGCGGGTGCTGCTGAGTGCCTTTAGCGCGTACTTTGTCAAATAATTCAAAGGTGACGCCGTATTTTGTAGTACAGAAATTGACGATTTCTGGATTACTTCCGGGTTCTTGAGCTCCGAAGTCGTTACAGGGAAATCCTAAAACACGGAGTCCAGCCGCGCTGTACTTTTGGCTCAATTCTTCGAGCCCTTTGTATTGAGGTGTATAGCCACATTTGGAAGCTACATTAACTATCAAGAGTACCTTGCCAGCGTACTCTCCTAGCTGCTTGTCTTCGCCTGCGATCGTTTTTACTTTAATGTCGGAGATTGTGCTGGGCATTTTCAAATACTTTTAAATTTGACCACCACAATTTTACCGCAAGTCGCTACAATTTTGTCTAGAGGTCGATCGCTAAAAATTTCAATATCCCGGTAGGGGCGGGTTTACGGATCTCGCGCTTATATTATATAAATTGGTGAACCCGCCCCTACCAAAATTACGGTTAATTTACCGAACCCGATCTTAGGAATGAGAATTAAATAACTTCCACTCTTGAAAGTGGGATGGGCGTCCCGCCCGTCCTTTTTGGACGGGCGGG
>NZ_JAUBUB010000198.1:0-1935 GCF_036705265.1 Microcoleus sp. B4-C2 | reverse complement strand
TTGCTGAAATCAGCATTTTATAGGATTCGTATGTCTATTTTCAGAATCCTATCAATAAGCGTTCAACACTTCTGGTCATAGGCTTGAATAAAGAGTTAGAAAATAAGCCAGCAGAAGCTAAGGAGGGGATTAAAGCACAGATAAAACAAAAACAAGATCAAAAGCAACGTTTCGAGTATGAAATTAAAATTTTATCTAGACAAATGGGAGGTAACTAGCTATGAGTGATTTCAAAAAATCCAAAAACGCAGCCGATTCAAAACGAGGAGCGCAAGGTGATTTTTCTGATAGTAACAATCTGGATGTTTTAGTTAATGAGATAGAGCAAGCAGACCAAGAGGTAGATGAGCAGATACAAATTATTGAAACCAAGACACAAGAACTCAAGAACCTTGAGCAGAAATTAGAATCAGTTTCGGAGAAACTCGGTGCACTAGAGGGAGAGGCTTTGCAAGTTGCTTACCAGGAAGTTAATCAAAAAATGGAGCAAAAAGCAACCGAGATTGATGAATCTAGAGGCAAGCTGGAAACAATTAAAGAAGATATGCAGCAAAAACAGTCGGAAATTACAGAACAAATTGCAAAACGTGATGAAGCTTTGACAGAGCTTGAAGAAGCAGAGCGAGAGTGTGATGCAGACCTAAGCGAGTCTAAGGATGCTGTAAATGACGAGAAAGATAATCTTGAGGATGTTCAGAATAAAGTAGGTGAAATTCTGAATAAAATTGATGCTGCTGGGGAAACTATGAAAAAAGTGGATACTACTATTGCAAGCGCACACAGCAAATCCGATAATATTTTTTCCAAAATACGAGATGGTGTCAAGAAAGTTACCGCAGGGGCAGTAATTGGTACTGGAGTTTTTTCTAGTTTATTAGATACGAACGAAAAAGCAGTTGCTCCAGTAGTTCCTAACTCTGTATTTTCAGAAATTGCAGATAGGTCCGATCGAGCTAAAGATTATCATGGAATAAACTCTCAAGCAGAAGATTTAGAGACTTCCAGAGAGTCAGAAAAAGAACGCAGGAAAAGAGAATCAGAAAGAGCTAGTGAAATTGGTAATCAACCGGGAACAAGTGGCAAACCGTAATCGTACTAAGGTCAAACAATGAGCAACGAGCAAGAAAAAACTAAACTATGGAAAGTCTACGGCATCTTAATGGGTGTTATGGTAGGCGGTGCTGTCCTAATTCTAGGCGGTAAAGCTGCCTGGAATGCCGTTCAACAGAATATCTCAAAAGCCAGTATTGAAAATAAACCACCCTCTACTAACTCTTTGCCTTTAAGCACTCCACAAGCACCAGCAGTAGTGCGATCGCAAATTCCTTCATCTACACCCTCGGTTTCAAGTGTCAGTGGTTCGCCCTCAACTTTAGTGTCTCCTTCTAAAAATTCTCTTCGCGCCAATCAGGAAATAGGGACAGAAGAGGAAATAGATAAGATTACCGATCAAATTTTTTATGACAGATATCCTGAACTAGCCGGTCGAAAAATTAGAAGTGATGAATTTAGTTTACAGGAAGAATGGTCTCGCATCAAGCAATGTGAAGCGGTAGTTGATTACATCTTTTATCAGAGGCATCCAGAGTTAGGGAGAAGAAAAATTGTCCAAAGTGAGTATTCTCTAGCTCAGGAGTGGTCAATAATTAAAGATAGCGTAACTGGCTGTCGCTAAATAATGAATTAAATACTAATAATTCAAATGATGTTCCTTAAAAAACTACAACTAAAACTATGAATAATGATGATGAACAAAAAAGAAGCCTCTGGAAAATTTATAGTATTTTAATGGGTGTTATGGTAGGTGGTGCTGTGCTAATTATAGGAGGTCAAGCTGCCTGGAATGCCATTCAAGATAATCAGAAGTGTTGAATGATAGGAAAAGATTGCTAAAATTGGCCCAATAATGTATAATTGCAGAGTTATAAATTATTA
>NZ_JAUBUB010000197.1:0-2025 GCF_036705265.1 Microcoleus sp. B4-C2 | reverse complement strand
CTTTTGGGCTAGCTTTACTGTTTCTTTTATTCATAACCGGCGTGCGACGCCGGTGGAACGCTCTGAAGAGGACTAAAAAACTCATTAGTCCTCTTCAGAGGACTTTAGCTATTAGACAGGGAATTCATTCCCTGGCGGACTAACGGGTGGGCGGGAGGACTGGTGGACAAAAAGCTTAAGTTGACACCATTGCCCACTGCCGTCTCCCTACCATATTTCATCTTCTACTCGCCAACTATCGACTGCCAAAAGTCTCTAGCGCTCGAAAAAAGAAATAACAAGTCAGCTAGAAATCGACTCAAAAGTAAAAAATATCAGCATTTTTTACCTTCTGCCGAATGACTAAGGCCTTCTGCCTTCGGGTACTAGGCTTCCCAACGTTCGGCGACCAATTCAGCCAAGTCAACCACCCGCTGACTGTAGCCCCACTCATTGTCGTACCAAGCCAAAACCTTTACCATGTCGCCATCCATCACCAGCGTTAAGCTGGAATCCAGAATCGAAGAAGCATCACTTCCGCGATAGTCGCAAGAAACTAAAGGCAAATCGTTGTACTCCAAAATCCCTTTCATGGAGCCTTCGGCAGCTTCTTTGAACACTTGATTTACTTGCTCGGTAAAAGTCTTTTTCTCTACCTGAGCCACAAAATCAACTACCGACACATTAGGAGTCGGCACGCGCATGGCAATACCGTTTAACTTGCCCTTCAATTCTGGAATCACCAAAGCCACAGCTTGGGCTGCGCCGGTAGAAGTCGGCACAATATTCATTGCTGCCGCCCGGGCCCGCCGCAAATCGCGGTGGCTGGCATCCAGCAAGCGCTGGTCGCCAGTATAGCTGTGGGTAGTGGTCATCATGCCTTTGACGATGCCAAAATTTTCGTGCAGCACTTTCAGTACAGGAGCCAGACAGTTAGTAGTACAGCTAGCATTGCTGATGACTGTGTAGTCACTGTGCTTGTAGTTGTGGTGGTTGACTCCCATCACATAAGTACCAACTTCAGAACCCTTGCCGGGAGCGGTAATTAGCACTTTTTTAGCGCCGGCAGTGATATGCTTCGATGCACCAGCTTGGTCAACAAAGACACCGGTCGATTCAATAATCAGATCAATACCCCAATCTTTCCAAGGCAAGTTTAGCGGGTTGCGATCGCTCACGCATTTAACTGTCTTCCCATTTAGGGTAATGGAATTTTCATCCGCACTGATGTCCACATTCTTCAACGTTCCCATCATGGAATCGTATCTGAGCAAGTGAGCATTACTTCTGGGATCGGAAGTGTCATTAATAGCTACCAACTCTAGCTGGCTGTTTTCTCGGCCCAACCAGCAGCGCGCAAAACTGCGCCCGATACGTCCAAAACCATTGATCGCGACTCGAATCACTTTAGTACCTCCTAACGATGGCAGCCCTTAGCTCAGGCTTAAATTTTGGAAAAATTTAAGAATTGACTTTTGACATTCTCACCGGACTAAAGCCACGGTGATTCCCAAACCTCACGATTTGAGTTTCTGCTTCATCGCAACTGCCTCCACCCACAAGGAGTTTTCTGGTCTTATGTTCGCTCCACAGACTAACCCCGCTAGCCCAGCGGTTTTTATGCGTCGAATACCTAAAAGGAATTCTTATCTGTTGTTTTGATTCCAGGGATGTTTACCATTGCCCTATCCTCTTTTCCCGGTCTACCGATTTGTCTGCGCCGCCAGTTGTACTGGACTTCGCTCGTTAGGCTGTCTGAATCCATCGTCGCGGGTGGGTCATTGACCAAACTATAGTTTAATATAAAGCGGTCTTAAAACGACGGGGTTTCCGCCCACCTTTCTGATGACACCAGATCATATCGCAAAGCTCGATCCTTTCTAACTTTTTGTGTTTATCAAAAAACCTGAACTTTTCTAGAAGGCTGAAATTGCAAGGCAGAAGGCATTAGGCTTTCTGCCGCTGCTTACTGATGTTACAAAGTAAACGATTTCTTAGAATATTCTGGTAAATCCTTGTAGAACCTGGCACTATGGTTGGAGAACG
>NZ_JAUBUB010000196.1:0-2112 GCF_036705265.1 Microcoleus sp. B4-C2 | reverse complement strand
CCCGTCCTTTTTGGACGGGCGGGACGCCCATCCCACAATCTTGTGGAAGTTATTTAATTCTCATTCCTTAACCCAAGCGTATTGGGTAATGATTGGCAGCTCGCTTTAATTAAACATAAAATCCGATCGCTTTTAGAGTCCCGACAACTAGGCGCGAAGTTGAGGTTCTCCGTATTCTGTTTTTATAAGTGGTATTACTTAGCCAATCCGGCTTAATACCCGGTCGGTTATCTTAGTCCGTAAGAGCCTGGATGAGAGTATGTGTAGCAGCCATTTAAATCACCACGTTATCTAAAACGCTTGGAAAACCCTATTTAGTAGGACGCCAAACATATTATAAAAATTATTAGTGCGTTTTGGATGCTCCTGTTTCATTCTTTACAGTAAAATTACATAATTTTTGGTTCAGGGCCTTGTCAGTGAATTCACTTAAATGTTATCTTGTCAGCATACAACCACTGTCAGACTGCCGAATCTACTTTTCAATCAAACGAGACTGGTCTCTAAACCGAGCCGGATTATTCTATATCCGTGTTTAGAAACAAGTAAAAAAACTTTACTTAACTCAAGATGAATCCCATGTTAAAACTTAGTGCTTTATTCCCAATCCATTGCAATGACCGAGCCATCAGCCACGTATTTTTTTCAGTGTGCAAACAATGGCAAAACCCTGAGCTGAAGGCTCGCATGGTTGTCCCGAGTTGCGATAGCTCCTGTCGCGACTCAAATATAGTTGAAGCAATTCCGTCATTGCTGAAAAAACTGTATTACAGCAGCCATAGTGCTCCCAAAATTAAGGCAGAGAAGCGTTTTCTCAAAGATATCAAAAATTTTGATGTTGCCTACTTGTGGCCCGGTCTCTCAGTAGATACTGTAAAAAGCGTTAACAAGCAGATTAAGCCGATTTTTTTGGAGCGAGTTAATACTTGTCAAAGGCAAGCTAAGAGTATCCTTGACGATGCTTACTCTCGCTTGGAATTGCAACCTCAACACACAATTACCCCAGAAACAATTAAGAACGAAGAGCACAAACTCAAGCTAGTTGACTTCCTGTTTTGTCCCAGTCCGGCAGTAGTAAAATCGTTTCAAGACGCCGGAGTTCCTGAAGAAAAACTGCTGTTAACCACTGAAGGTTGGTCGCCAGAGCGTTTCCCCAATTATCAATTCCAAAAACCGCCTTCAGAGGAAGTTAACGTCCTTTTCCTAGGCTTTGCCTGCGTCCGCAAAGGGGTTCACCTACTGTTGCAGGCTTGGGAGCGAGCTGGGATTAAGGGAAAGCTGACTATTTTTGGCAGACTCGAACCGGCGATCGCTCAAACTTGCAGCCATTTGCTGGAACGTTCTGATGTAGTTCACTTTGATTATGCTTTGGACTACAGTTCTGCCTATCGCCAAGCTGACTTTTTTGCCTTACCCAGTCTCGAGGAAGGTAGCCCACTCGTCATCTATGAAGCGATGGGTCATGGTTTGCCTATTCTGGCTTCACCGATGGGAGGAGGCGGTGTTGTGCGTGATGGCATTGACGGCATAATTCTTCCTCCCTACGATACTGACGCCTGGGTGGAGGGACTGCGCCAACTATCTAATTCTCCTGATTTGCGCGCTAAAATGGGAGCCGCCGCCCGCCAGCGAGCTTTGGAGTTGACTTGGCCACAAGTTGCTGCTAGGCGCGGAGAGCAGATTCGGCAAAAAATGCAGGCAAAATAAAAACTAAATAGGAAAGGACTGACCAAAAAAATGGGATGCAAGCCCCTTCTTCTGTGGCCGGCTTTTCTTGATTTCTGATATACTCCTTCAAAACTTCTTTCTTACGCACCTCCAGCAGAAACAGCAAAATAACTAGGACTCCATAATGCTTCTTTGTGGGGTTTTTTGTGTCTAGCCTGCCCGTACCGACGGCTTAAAGGTTGAGTCGAATTTAGGTGATAGGTGGAATGAATCGGCTAATGAGCAGTGCGTTGAGCTAAGATTGCACCCAGCCATAGAAAAGGGGTAAAACTTTTGACTATGACATAAAATTATTTTGCAATAGGTCTAATGTAAATTGTGTAGCCTGTCTTTGATTTTTGTGCGAGTCAACAATGCAGACTCACAGCGTTCCCAGTAAATTTT
>NZ_JAUBUB010000195.1:0-2623 GCF_036705265.1 Microcoleus sp. B4-C2 | reverse complement strand
CCGTCCTTTTTGGACGGGCGGGACGCCCATCCCACAATAACAATTAAAATTGTAAGTTATTTAATTCGCGATCCTAACTGGCGCTAACATATCTAAATGTAGGGTGCGACCGGGCGCACCTTAGCCTAATTTTAAATAAAATCGAAAATCGAAAATTCTGTCACCGTTCTAAAAATCATCATCCGGGCCCTCATCAGGGCCCTCATCCGAGTTCTGATCGCGACGCACAAGTTCAGAAGGAGGCCTATCGTTACTCCATGCCCACCACACGGAATCGCACTGGCAGCGGTAAAATTCTTGCCATTTGCGACGGTTGAACTCGGTATATACTGGCGATCGGCGATTAATCCAGACCTCAGTGGCATTCGTGCAGCTAGCGCCGCACTTGGGGCAGCAAAACTCATTAGCGTGAACCGCCGTCGCAGTCCATTCAGGAGGATGTGGAGCAAAAGCTTCCATGTGTTAGAGTTTCTATCTAAACTGCTGGTAATTACGGCAAATCAAGGGTTGCTAAAGATCCGCAGAGTTCGGAATGACCTAAGCAGTGACATAAGTACGCTGTTGAGTGCGTAATTCATCGGCCCGTTATTTTGTTTAGCATTTGCCGTCAGATGAATAGTATAACTGATGTGGTGCAAGCCGTCGATCGGCATTCTTAAGTATTTCAAGGAATCGGCTCATGTCAATCTACAATCTTATCTCATTTCTGGGCATCTTTGGCCTGTGTGCGATCGCCTGGGTTTTCTCAGAAAATCGCAAAGTTCAGTATATACCTTGGCGCGTCATCATCTGGGGCATTGGCCTGCAATTAGTCTTAGGATTTTTAGTATTCCTGTTCCCCCCAACTCGCCTCGCTTTAGAATGGTTTACTAGCTTACTGGATGGAGTATTCACCGCTGCTGACGCTGGAGCGAGGTTTGTATTCGGGAGCAATGTTGTACCCATACCTGGTAAAGAGCCGGCAATTAATTTAGGATATATTTTTGCCTTTCGAGCTTTACCGACAGTCATCTTTTTTTCTGGCCTCATGGCCTTGCTATACAACATCGGCGTGATTCAAATTGTCACCGAACTTTTTGCCAAAATCTTTTATACGACAATGCGGTTGAGCGGCGCGGAAGCCCTCAGCGGCGCTGCTAATATCTTCGTAGGAATTGAAGCGGCAATTGTCGTCAAGCCTTATTTGCCACAAATGACTCGTTCGGAACTTTGTGCAATCCTCTCTTGCTGTTTCGGGACGGCCGCTTCTTCAACTTTAGCAATTTATGTTAGTTTTCTCAAGCCAGTTTTTCCAAATATTTTAGGACACTTAGTTTCAGCCTCAATTATCGCCATTCCCGCTTGTTTTGTCCTCTCCAAAATCTTAGTACCAGAAACAGACACACCCCTGACAATGGGCGGCATTCCCAAGGAAGAACGGAAGCCTAAAGGCCGCGAGTTTGTGGGCGAAGAAATTTCCGAAATGGACGGCGAAGCGATGCCACAAGAGACAGTTGGAGGAGAACCCATCGAACGAGTCAGCCCTCTCGATGCAGCGATAATTGGTGCATTGGACGGTGTAAAAATGGCTGTGGCCATTGCCGCTGTTTTGATTTTGATTTTAGGCTTAGTTTCCTTAATCAATCAATTCTTTGGTTGGCTGGCAATTTTGCCCGGCCCAATTGGGGGCTTTTTCAAAGTTGTCACCTTAGCCAACATTATGGGATTTTTATTTTATCCCCTGACGCTATTAACAGGAGTGTCCATTGACGACTCTTGGCAAGCATCAGTAATCATCGGACGGCGACTGTTAGAAACAGCGATTCCGCCCTATCAAAGTTTAGCAGAAGCATCGGCAAAAGGACTGGTGAGCGATCGTACAGTTTTAATTGTCAGTTACGCCCTTTCCGGCTTCGCCCACTTAGCCTCCGTCGGCATATTTGTCGGCGGTACGATCGCCCTAATTCCATCCCGCCGCAAAGACATTTCCGAACTCGGTTGGAAAGCATTATTTGTCGGCACCTTAGCCACAATGATGATCGCTTGCATCGCCGGCACCTTCGACACCGGAGACGCCAGCATTTTAGGCGCTAAAACAGCCCCTGTTGCCCCGCTAACAGCCCCTGATTCTCCGAAATCACCGCCATCCCCAGCCGCGAATTCAAAGCCGTCAGTTGCCCCAGCAATTGCCAGTCCGAAGCCTTCGCCGAACCCCGAAAAAGCGGCTCCGAAAGCTCAAGAATCTCCCTCTCCCGCATCCAAGAAAAACCCTTAATAATCTTCTATTGACTTGTAGGGGCGGGTTTTTCCAACAATATTTAACTTCCGTTAAAAATCTACAGAAACCCGCCCGCACACAACCAATAACCTACATCAACTTTGCTTTCGATAAAACAAGTTAGGAACGGACTCTGACCCAAGAAACCGGGTTTTTTACCAAATCTGTGGTTGTCACAAAGTATTCTCGCAAAAACCCGGTTTCTGGCCACCCGTGCATCAGATTGCGATTTGCCCTTGGGTGAGTGAGGGCGGGTTTTAGAGATTGTAGGTTTTAGACAATTATGGTTGGTGAACCCGCCCCTTGTATCTTAAAAGAGTGAGTCAGGCGATTGCCACGTCATTGATTAGATCATACCGACAAGTG
>NZ_JAUBUB010000194.1:0-2886 GCF_036705265.1 Microcoleus sp. B4-C2 | reverse complement strand
GTCCTTTTTGGACGGGCGGGACGCCCATCCCACAATAACAATTAAAATTGTAAGTTATTTAATTCGCGATCCTTAGTAGATGGCGGTGAACTTTCTCCCCAGGACGACTCGCCAAAGTCCGCTGTTAGATTTAAGTTTCTTGCTAATCGCTAGAATCTACACCGAAAAGAACGAATATTTTAACTCTCTGAGTTGTGTTCCGTCATCCATTTTTGGTAAGTATCCTCAAGTTGCTTGTCTTCGAGAACGAGTTCTAGGCGGACTTTGACGCAACCGTGACGGGGTTGAGAGGCGATCGAATTTAAGATTTTGCTAGCTTTCTGCACAGAGGTAAATTCAGCCTTAACTGTCGGTTCTTGGCGATCGCTCTTAATCTCCGTCAAATCTATACCGGTGATGTTTCCCTCGCCTAAATCTATTTCTGCCAACACCTTCGGATCGTCGCCGACTTGTTCGACAATCAGCTTTTCCCACTGGATAGGTACTTGTACCATCCGAGTTTCAATTTCTTTACGTACTATGACTTCGCCGACTTTGCGCTTGCTGCGATTGATCACCAATCGTTCTTCTAGCAGGCGAATTACTTCTTGATCGACAATATCCAAGTTTTCCTCATCCCGATCTGTCTCCCAATTTGCATCTGTGCGATCGGCATCTGTTAGATTTGACATAACTGTTGAGGGATTTGTTAATTCACGGTTGCTAAATTCATTATCCGGTTCCGAGGCATTTTCTAAATACGGATGCTCGCCATTTGCCGAAACTACGGGCAGCAGATCGACTTGCTCCGAATTAATAGTTACAAACAGCGCTTTTTGGTGATAATCCACTTTCTTGAGCAGCTTAACACTTAATAAAAAAATGCGGGAGTTTTCGCTGCCTAGCCCGGTCACGACAAAGTTTAACTGACCGTTAGCATCAAAATAGACATCTTTAACTTTGCCGACCAAGTGACCTTGGTTGTCTTTGACGGTAAAACTTTTTAGCTTAGTTCTGACTTTTTCAGGCACCCGGTTGAGACGGGTTATTGATTTGGCAGTTGCTATTTTTTCTGCTGATGCTTGACCGTTCATTTTTTAAACTTTCCTGCTTAGGGATTTTTATTATGAATTGGTAAGGGGAAATTGGTAAAGGCGGGGAAAGTGCATAAACGTTGCCAAAACTAGACAAGTTTTGTACCCCCCCCGCCAATCACATAGGAATTGCACGATCGCCACCAATTCAATCAAACCTGCGCGGTGACAGAATTATGTCATTAAGGCGCAATTCCTATGCAATAGCTGTTGCGGTTGGTTTAGATCTTTTTATTTTTATTATCTACAACCGCAGTGCCATCAGTCTTAACGTCTAATTCTTCACGACGCAAGGTTTCTTCGCCCTCAACCGTGCTGCGAACAACTTCTTTTCTGACGTTGACTTCTTCCCGGACGAAAGCTTCCTTGTGAATGTCGGCCGTTTCTTCGTAGACTTCCATGCGTGCAACTTCCCCTGATTGGAAGTCAGCCTCACCGACTGAAACTACTCGACCCGCTTCTACCGGGGTTACTCGATCGATTACAACTCGTTCTTTTTCAATGGGTACTGAAGCTCGCGCTGTTTCAGTTTCCACGCGCTTGCCAACTGCTACTTCGCCTGTTTTTGCGCGGTGTTTGTTAGCAATCAAGCGTTCTTCATAAAGCTTGAGATTTTGGTGCTGCTGTTCGTTGGTTTCGTAGAGGGGGCGATCCATATCGTAGCTGTAGCTGCTGCGATCGTAGCTAGCAGGAGTTGCAGTGCGGGCAGTGGCAGTTTCTTGATTGCGGTAGACGCCTCTTACCTGTTCTTCGCGATCGTAATCTAATGGTTCTAATTCATTGTAAGCCGGCAATTGTTCTGCTTGAGATTTGCTACGAAGGCCTGTTGCGTAGACCCGATGGGCTCCGTAGTCAAAGCGAGCCGAACCGATTGGCAACAATACTTTTTTGCCAAAAATCCAAATACCGGTATCAATTACCAGATAGCGGAAACGACCACTGTCATCAACCAAAGCGTCATAAACCGTGCCTACTTTTTCATCCGAGTCGCCAGCATAAACATCAAATCCCTTGATGTCGTCTCCAGCAAATATTTCTTCCTGATAATTAGGATAAAAGTCTGCTAATTTTTGAAGTGCCATGTGTTTTTTCCTCTTTGCTCTACTTAATTTAATAGTAGAAATTAATTCGCTAACTTCCCTCTCCCTAAAGTCAGAAGTGTATCATTTAGGTTGTTTAATACTATAGGAATACTACGGCATCTATTATTCTGTGCTAGCGCGCTCAGCTATTTTAAAGATTGTAAAACTCTACAATCGTCAATTGTATAACAATTATTAAAACTCAAAGGCAACCGTAGGGACACGGCATTGCTGTGTCCTACTCCCCCTGCTGGACACTCCTTTGTGCTGTGTCTACTGTTAATAATTGTTAACTAGGTAGTGACAAATCAACATTACATAGTAGTACACAAATCTCAAAGCCCCTCATCTTGTAGGAGAGGGCAGGGCTGTTTTATTCTCACGGAAATCATGGTTTTGTAGGGGTAGCGCCCCCGTGCCTACCCCCTCCACGGACGTGGGGAAATCATGGTTTTGTAGGGGTAGCGCCCCCGTGCCTACCCCCTCCACGGACGTGGGGAAATCATGGTTTTGTAGGGGTAGCGCCCCCGTGCCTACCCCCTCCACGGACGTGGGGAATCGGTGTTTCAAATATCGGGGCAACCACGGGGGGTTTGCCCCTACGGATAATGAAACAGCCGTGTAGGAGAGGGGCTTCAGGAAAGCTAGAAATTTTAATACCAATTTTATATGAAGTTGCATAGAATAAAGATAGTGTTTAGAGGGCATCAGTGATGACACGCCAACTGATT
>NZ_JAUBUB010000193.1:0-3093 GCF_036705265.1 Microcoleus sp. B4-C2 | reverse complement strand
AATTGCTGAAATCAGCATTTTATAGGATTCGTATGTCTATTTTCAGAATTCTATCAATAAGCGTTCAACACTTCTGGCTATCTCTATACAGGTGAACAAAAGAAACTGGGGGCTCCACGTAAATATGATGGCAAGGTTGACTGCCATGATTTGAGTCGTCTTAATTTTGTTAAAGAAATAAAACCCGGAGTTTCATTATATACCTTGGTGGTGTGGAGTTGTTGTTTAAATTGCCAAATTAGGTTGGCTTGTATCTCTGAGGTTCAAGCCAACGGAGAAATTAAAAATGCTTTATTATTTAGCACTGATATTCACTTACCGCCTGAGCAAATTGTTGAATATTATCAGGCTCGTTTTCAGATAGAATTTATGTATCGGCTCAATAAATAGGGGGAGCAGTTATTCTAGTTGCCAAGACAAGCCCAAGGGATGAAGAGAAGATTTTTCGCGAATAATAGTAGATAGAGAGGGAATAACTCGAAGTTGAGAAATTCGGTCCCGGACATAATCGAAAAAACTGATTCCCAACTGACGAGTAGTAGCAACAAGAGACATAAAAGTATCCCAAGCCCTCGTACCCTCAATCGTTTGAGTTGCATAGCTAATATTACGTCGCTGCACCATAGTTCTGGCAGCTAACTCAGCCGGATTATTGTGTAAAGGTAATTCAGGATGCTCTAAAACTCTCAGCAACTCCGATACTTTTGTCGCAGTTAATTGTTTGCGTTCATCCAACAATTCATAGCCACTCGGAGTTTCAAAAAGCAGCCGAAACTTAGCCTTTAAAGGCTGTGCAGCTTCGGGACTGGGAGCATCTTTATAAGCTAATAATTCCCGATAATAATCCCAAAAATCTTCGATAAACTGCCCTAAAATTACTTGATGGCAAGGGAATACCGGGCTTAACTTCTTGTAATGCCTTCCCTCGTGTACCCAACATAACGCTCGCTCGGCAGTGATTAACTTGAATTGCGGAGCATCATCACAACAAAGAGTTTGTACGACTGGACAATCTGTTTGCTGATGGTAGAAGGCAATAGCTGCTGCTTCCTTAATCCTGGTCAGTTGTTGAACACCCAGTTTGGGTAGATACTTATTGAGTAGGTGATTAAACTGTGACTCACTCAACACCGTTTCTTGAGGTAATAGCTTGAGAGCATTCTGCCATTTAGTCGGGATTTTGAAGTCCCCAATTAGTGAGAATGTGAGTGGATTCAACAGGAATTCTAGTTCTCGTCCTGGCTGTAATCCTTTCAGGACAGTCAATCTGTCTTTATTCGCTGTTGTAAAGTAGACTGTATATAAAGGGTTGCAGATGATATTGGTAGTATGGTTTACTCCACCTACACGCGCACCAGTTTGGTCGAAGTGTTGCCAAGGACTACTTGCTAGTCCTGAATCATAAACTTCTTTTTTCTCGGTTTCAAAAAGGAAGTGGTTTTTGATTAACAGGTTGGATAAATAACCCGCTGATATAGAAATACCTAGATCTGCTAAAAACTCCAGTAGTTTGCCTTGCGTCATATTGCCACCATAGTACAAACTAATGATTAAGGCTTTGATTCCTGGTCCAAATTCTCCTTCGTAGCCCATTGGTAATTCTGCTACATAAGTTTTTCCGACTGAGGGTGAGTAATATTTCTGTTTGCGGAATAATATGTTGTCGGTTGCCAAGCTGATATCTTGGATGATTACTTGTTCGTATCCTTTAAATTCTGCATCGGCTGGTAGTTGGTATGCAAGGATATTCTAGTATTTCTTCTCGATCTATTTTAATTGTGGCGTTCTTACTGCCTTTGCTGTGCTTTTTTGGCGTTTTTCGTTCTTTCTCGCTATGAGTGCTGGCTTTTGAATCCTTTGGACTTGGCTTTGATGTCTGGTTTTCCTTGCTCTCCCTTCAATCGGTTATTTTCATCTTTTAACCGTTGATTCTCTGACTCCAAGTCTTTGACTTTTAATTCTAATTGCTCTATTAGGTTCAGTAATATCTCTACTGTGTGACGCATGGATTCGTCTGCAATACCTTTTGGGTCGATGGTTTGCAGTATCTTGAAGGATGACTTGTCTTGTGAAATAATCTTTGGCGTCATGTGTCCTATTTTATGACACTTTGTGTACTCTGCTTACTTTTTTTTCTCTCCTACCCCTACTTATTGAGCGGATACGAATTTATTTTTCGTGATGCCAAGCAATTTACGGGATTGTCTGATTGTCAAGCTCGTCATTTACCACGGCTTGATTTTCACTTTAATGCCAGTATAATTGCCTTAAACTTAGCCAAACATGAACTTTCTAGTTGTCATTCATCTGCCAAATCTTTTGTGTTTTCTATGGCCTCTTATAAACGTCTGGAATTCAATAAGCATCTACTTTCTACCTTTATTGATAAGTTAGATTTAGACCCGGATTTGATTTTAAATCACCCTAACCTTCCTTCAGTCTTGTCTTATGGTACTCTGGCTGCTTAAAAACTGTCCGGAGTATTGCAATAAAAACACATATATTTTGTTCACTTCAAGCTTTTGTGAAATTGGAGTTTATGCGCTCTGAAAACATAATTAGCAATTGGTATGAAGTACAGAGGAATCTGTTTACTTCTGTTGTCCGTGAGCATATTTTTGCCAACCTTCACAACGATGCCATTATCTAGACTACATAGATGATATTTTTTGCCAATGCGTAAGTCCTAACATCTTAAAAAACTTAAACGAAGCTGCACCTGCAACGAAGCGACCCAAAGATTCGGCGATTGGGCACCTATACTCGATTCACGAAATAGCCCAGATGCAACAAGGGAGGAGCGAGCACCGACTCGGCTGCACACAGTCTTCCTGGCTAGATTAAATGAACCACTCTATCAGCTTGAATTCAATGCAATATTGCAGCTAGTAGAAATAAGCAAGTAGAGAAATTACTACAAAAAGATTCGGTTCCCTCTACTAACACCACCAGAGTAAGAACGCTATAGTTGATAAACGTCGAAAAGAGGGCAGCTTGAAGCGATGCCCCCAAGGCGCTGAACCTAGAAAAAAGAATAGTTTGAAAGCTTAAAGCACTATTAACCTCGTCAAAAAATTAAGATAGAGAGTAAAA
>NZ_JAUBUB010000192.1:0-3170 GCF_036705265.1 Microcoleus sp. B4-C2 | reverse complement strand
CATTTCCTGACGCCGAAATAGGTGGCTGTGCTCGCAACGACAGCTTAATCGCACCCCTAGTCAACTAGCGGGGCGGTCTCTCCTATGCCTTAAATTTTCCAAAAACTGTAGACACCAAAAAACCGCTGCCAGTAATTGAGACCTACACGCAACGGTTTTGAGGGTTCATCCACATTCAACTCGTCTTGGGGCGAGCTAAATTTCATGTACGACAATTCTACTCCAGATAACGAGCAAACTTCAAGCACCCCCAAAAAATTCGACATCCGCGACCATCTCGACAAACTGGAACCAGGCAAAGCCAAAAATTACTACATTTGCCCTGTTTGCGAGGGTCACAGTTTAGGGATTAACCACAAGAACGGTAAGTACCAGTGCTGGACAAACGCTTGCTCAACCGCTGATATTCGGGAAGCTATCCGACCACTGGCTGAATTTTTAGCAGAGTGCAAAGAGGACAAGCCCGCGCCACAGGCATCGAAGCCAAAAGCCAAAAAGAAGGAATACCGACCCGTACCAGTTCCGATCGGCGCGAAACTTCTGAGATTACCCGCCCCCGGAAAACCACCTCGCGCCGAACAACCCAAATACGTTCCCAAAGGCGTTCCAGACAGTGCCACACAAATCACTTACGCCTACAGCGATACTCAAAAGGTTTTGCGGTTTGATTGGCTCGATACAAGCAAGCCAAAGGGACGCGACAAAACTTGCCGCCAAATTCACATAGACCCTAGTGGCAAGGAAGTCTGGAGCAAGGGCGATACTCGCTGGCCGGCATATCAGATTAAGGAAGTTGTCGAACTACTAGAAGCACTACCCGACGATGAACCCGTACTCGTTCCAATACTGGAAGGGGAAGACAACGTAGACCGTGCGAGGGGTATCGGCATTGCAGGACTAACACTGCAAGGTTCCAATTGGAGCCATCCCGAAATTCAGATAATGCTCGAAACTCTGCAAGCGACAGGCAAAAACGTCAGTGTTGCAGTGTTGCGCGATAACGATGACGCAGGTATCAAGAAGGGTCAAGAAGTTTGGCTGGTTGCCCGTCACATCCAGTTCCCTTGTGTGGTTGTTGACCCACGTGTCGTTTACCCAGATATTCCAGAGGCGGGAGACATCAGAGAAATCTTGGAAGCCATAGATGGGGAGGAATTCATCCGGCTGGTAGAGGAAGCAGTCAACGACGCTGCAACGGAATCAATTCCTTCTATTTCTCTAACTCCTCACCCGCGCACGCGAGAAGAAGTAGTATGCCAGAAGTATGACAGTAGTAAAAGTGACTACATCCCTGATACAGCGCCACCTCCAGAGCAAAATTTTGTTCAAAAAGCCGAGTCAGCGCTCTATTCTGAAGGTCGTTGGGTGTCTATTGGCGGACTACTTTACCAATTCACTGGCACTTACTATGAGGAGCGGCCAGAAAAATTAGAGAAGCGGCGTATCAGAGATTGGCTGAACACCTACTCGGAGAAGAATCGCAACGGCGTCTATGTCTGCAACCGTGCCAAATCGGGAAGTATTGACGAGATTTTTAATTGGGTGGTTTTGGGCCGCGCTGTAGATATCAAGGAAGTCAATCCGCCGGGGTTAAATTGCTCCAATGGTGTAGTAATCATCAATGATGATGGCTCCCACTCCCTTGTCCGCCACAGTCCTGACAGAATTTACACCTATGTGGGCTGCAAGTATGACCCGAACGTGAATCCTTCCGATTGTGAACGCCTTTTAGAATGCCTTGAACCATCGGAGCGAGAAATTATTCTCCGAACCTTTGCTGCTTCTCTGTGCTTGCCCCTGGTTCGATTGAAGATGTCAAGGGTGAAAGGGCTGTTGCTACATGGCGAAGGTAGTAACGGCAAAGATACTTTGCGGATTGCGCTTCTTATGGTTCTGGGGCGAGGCGTGACAGGCAAAACTCTCAAGGATTTTCAGATTTACGACACCGGCCGGAAGTTTCCTCTCGCTGGTTTAGAGAATTCCCTGTGCAACTGGTCGAGTGAAAACTCGGACGCAGTGAAACTGGACAAACTGCAAAGCCTCAAGCAATTCATCACCGGGGATGAGCTTACCATCGAACATAAAGGGCGCGGGGAATATCCTTACGAGCCTCAAGCTACGTTTTTAGCTAACTGCAATGCCGTGCCATCTATCAGCAGCGACGCTGAAGCAATCAGGAGTCGATATTGCATTGTTAGCTTCAAAAAAACTTACGCGGTCGGAGCTGATGCCAATAAAGGTCAGTTGGAGGCAGAGCCTCGCTTAAAGAGCGACAAAGATTTTGTCCTTAAGCACGTTGCACCCGCCATGCTCAACATGATGCTGGCGCGGATTCCAGCAATATTGGCTGAGGGCATTGATTATGGTTCTGGTGACGCCGCTCTACGGGAAGCTCAAGAAAAGTCAAACCATTTGTGGCAGTTCATGCGAGACAGGGGGTATGAGGTCGGTAAAGGCGATCGCCTTTATGCAAAAGACGCTTGGCTTGACTTAGTGGACTGGTATATAGAAACGGGAACCCTTGAGGTTGAGTATGACCGCGATGGCAAGGAGAAACGAGTCTGGAATGAGCTACCAGGTCGGGATACTCCTGTAAAGGCTATCAACCAGCTCTTTGCCCGGTTGAGTGAGTTAGTCCCCAACTTGGAAAAGTATCGCCACACAGAACGGGGTTTTGAATCTGAGCGGACGATGGGAGATTTTTACTACATCGGCCTCACAAAACAAAAATTAGAAAAAAGTGGAAAAAGTGCTCCAGCATCTCCAGCGGTAGACACAGCAAAGAAATCTCCTCCAGCAGTGCTCCAGCAAGAGATTACTGCTGGAGCACCGCTGGAGCAAACAATCCTTACACAGCAAGCTGCTGGAGATGCTGGAGCACTAAACCCAACTATTTTGGATTTTTGCAATTCATTCTCTAAACTCTCCGACTCCGACAAACAAAAACTGACAGAACTACTCACAGGCATCCCATGTTCTGACCCGCTCAAAGCATTCAGAGTCGGAGACAAAGTGGCTGGCAACAAACCAGAGGACTCTAGCTACAACTGGCACGGCCGCATCGTTGAGATTCATACAAGCATCAGTTGCAAGGTTGACTGGCAAGAGCGCGAAGGTATGAAGGGCGGACGGGTAATCTCAATGCTCTTCTGTAACCTGCGGAAAATTTA
>NZ_JAUBUB010000191.1:0-3204 GCF_036705265.1 Microcoleus sp. B4-C2 | reverse complement strand
CATTTCCTGACGCCGAAATAGGTGGCTGTGCTCGCAACGACAGCTTAATCGCACCCCTAGTCAACTAGCGGGGCGGTACCACCTGTTTTAAATTTTCAACAAATTCTAGACACCAAAAAACCGCTGCTATCAATTGGTACCTGACTTGCAACGGTTTTGAGGCCTTTATCCACATTCAACTCGTCGTAGAGGCGAGCTAAATTTCATGCACGACAATTCTACTCCAGATAACGAGCAAACTTCAAGCACCCCAAAAAAATTCGACATCCGCGACCATCTCAACAAGCTGGAACCAGGCAAAGCCAAAAATTACTATATTTGCCCTGTTTGCGAGGGTCACAGTTTAGGGATTAACTCCAAGAACGGCAAGTACCAATGCTGGACGAACGCTTGCTCAACCGCTGATATTCGGGAAGCTATCCGACCATTGGCTGAATTTTTAGCAGAGTGTGAAGAAGAAAAACTCAAGCAACAGGCAAGTAAACCACAGGCATCAAAGCCTAAAGCCAAAAAGAAGGAATACCGACCCGTACCAGTTCCGATCGGCGCGAAACTTCTGAGATTACCCGCCCCCGGAAAACCACCTCGCACCGAACAACCCAAATACTTTCCCAAAGGCGTTCCCGACAGTGCCACACAAATCACTTACGCCTACAGCGACACTCAAAAGGTTTTGCGGTTTGATTGGTTAGACGCAAGTAAACCAAAGGGACGCGACAAAACTTGCCGCCAAATTCACATAGACCCCAGTGGCAAGGAAGTCTGGAGCAAGGGCGATACTCGCTGGCCTGCATATCGGATTGATGAAGTTGTCGAACTACTAAAAGCACTACCAGACGGTGAACCCGTTCTCGTTCTGATGCTTGAAGGGGAAAATAACGTAGAACTTGCACGGGGCATCGGCATAGCAGCCCTGACTCTGCAAGGTTCCAATTGGAGCCATCCCGAAATTCAGATAATGCTCGAAACTCTGCAAGCGACAGGCAAAAACGTCAGTGTTGCAGTGTTGCGCGATAACGATGACGCAGGTATCAAGAAGGGTCAAGAAGTTTGGCTGGTTGCCCGTCACATCCAGTTCCCTTGTGTGGTTGTTGACCCGCGTGTCATTTACCCAGACATCCCAGAGGCGGGAGACATCCGAGAAATCTTGGAAGCCATAGATAGCGAGGAATTCATCCGACTGGTAGAGGAAGCAGTCAACGACGCTGCAATGGAATCAACTACTTCTATTTCTTTAACTTCTCACCCGCGCACGCGAGAAGAAGTAGTATGCCAGAAGTATGACAGTAGTGGAAGCGACTACATCCCAGACACAGCGCCTGCCGGAGAGCAAAACTTTGTACTAAAAGCTGAGGAATATCTCTATTCCGAGGGGCATTGGGTGTCTATCGCGGGGCAACTTTATCGGTTTACTGGCACTCATTACGAGTTGCGCCTAGAGGTGGTAGAGAAGCGACGTATTCGAGACTATCTGAGTAACTACGTTGAGATGGTTCGGCACGTCCCTCGCAAGAAATACGCTAATTCTGCAAGCATTAACCAGGTTTATGACTGGGTAATTGCAGGGTTTGCGGTAGATCCAAACACCATTAACCCTGATGGCTTGAATACCCTTAATGGGGTAATCAAAGTCAATCCTGACGGCACTTACAAGGTAGAACCACATGATCCAAACAACATCTATACCTATGTCGGGTGTAAATATGACCCCACTATTGACCCGGCAGATTGCGATCGCCTTTTGGAGTGTTTGGAGCCATCGCAGCGAGAAATTTTCCTGCGGACGGCTGCTGCTGCACTCAACCTAAAACTGGTTCGCTCAAAGTTGACGGGGCGGGGTGTTAAAGGTTTGCTCTGCCACGGCGAAGGCTCCAATGGTAAGGACACTTTACGCGCAGCGCTCGCTGCAGTTTATGGGAATGGAATGACTGGGAAGTCTTTGTCTGACTTCAGAGCCTATGATATCGGCCGCAAGTTTAATCTGTCAGGTCTGCTAGGGGGTGTCTGTAACTGGGCTTCAGAGAACACTGCAAAAGTAGACCTAGACAATATTCAGAGTCTTAAGCAGTTCATTACTGGTGACCCGATAGACATTGAACCCAAAGGTAAGGACAGCCACGAATACAAGCCGGTTGCTACTTTTTTTGCTAATTGCAATAAGTTACCATCCATCACTGGAGGAACCGAGGCGATCGAAGGCCGGTACGGAATTCTGAATTTTGAGAAGACTTATGCCAAAAATGCGATCGCTGCTGAGGGGCAATTAGAAGCTGACCCGCGCTTTAAGGATGATGAAAAGTTCATTTTGGAACAGATTGCACCCGCGATGCTTAACAAGATGTTGGAGCGATGGCCACTACTACTTTCCGAGGGTATCGACTACAAGGCAACCAAGGAAGCGATGCAGAAGGCTCAGGAGGAAAGCCGTCACCTTTGGCAATTTGTCCGCGACGCTGGCATTGAGGTACAATCTGGCGGCCGCATCTACATCAAGGATTTGTGGGAACGGCTGCAAGAGTGGTATGTGGAAACGGGGACATTGGAAATTGAACAGGGCACGGGCGATCGCAAAGACAAGCTAATTTGGCACGATCTACCCAACAAATACGACACACCTGTAAAAGCCATAAATCAAGTATTCGCAAGGTTTTCAGAGATTTTTCCCAAACTCAAAAGGTTGCAATATAACGGGCGAGACGAGATGGAGCGTAGAGCGCAATGGTATCTTTCTGGAATTGGTTTTGTGCAAAATTCTGAATTACCCGCGAATCTTGCTCTGCCAGCTCTGCCAGTAGACACAGAGGGACTTACAGCCCTGCCAACTGCTCTGCCAACTGCTCTGCCACATCATGCTGGCAGAGCAGTTGGCAGAGCTACAACTCTTACAGAGAGCGCTGGCAGAGATGGCAGAGCAATTTCGCCAAGTCTTTTAGACTTTTGCAATTCATTCTCCAAACTCTCGGATTCCGACAAGCAAAAACTGACAGAGTTACTCACAGGCATCCCCTGCTCCGACCCGCTCAAAGCATTCAGAGTCGGAGACAAAGTGGCTGGCAACAAGCCAGAGGACTCTAGCTACAACTGGCACGGTCGCATCGTTGAGATTCATACAAGCATCAGTTGCAAAGTTGACTGGCAAGAGCGCGAAGGTATGAAGGGCGGACGGGTAATCTCAATGCTCTTCTGTAACCTGCGGAAAATTTA
>NZ_JAUBUB010000190.1:0-3324 GCF_036705265.1 Microcoleus sp. B4-C2 | reverse complement strand
ACAATTTTAATTGTTATTGTGGGATGGGCGTCCCGCCCGTCCAAAAAAGACGGGCGGGACGCCCATCCCACAAACTTTTTGAGAAACCCGGTGGCTTTCCAAAACCAAAACGGTTAAACCTTAGCAATATCCCCCGCTAAATCCATCAACGAACCCGCACCTTCTACCTTAGCAACATCTAACAAAGTCTTCAAAACTGAATCGGGATTCAAACTAATCGAATCAATTCCCAACTCAACCAAGAAACGAGCAAACTCAGGATAATCGCTGGGCGCTTGACCGCAAATCCCAATCTTGCGATCGTACTTTTTGGCGGCTTTAATGGCAATTGCTACCATGCGCTTGACAGCTTCATTCCGTTCGTCAAAAATGTGTGCGACTAAAGCAGAATCCCGGTCTAATCCTAATGTTAGCTGAGTTAAATCGTTAGAGCCGATCGAGAATCCGTCAAAAACTTGGGCAAATTCGTCAGCAAATATGACATTGCTTGGCAATTCGCACATCACATACACTTGCAAGCCGTTTTCGCCCTTGACTAAACCGTGTTTTGCCATCTCTGCCAACACTTTTCGCCCTTCATCCGGGGTGCGACAAAATGGAATCATCGGAATCACATTTGTCAAGCCCATTTCGTCGCGAACTCGCTTTAATGCTTTGCATTCCAAAGCGTAAGCTTCGCGGTAATTCGGGTCGTAATAACGAGAGGCGCCGCGCCACCCGATCATCGGGTTTTCTTCCTTGGGTTCAAACTGCCGCCCGCCCAAAAGATTAGCATATTCGTTGCTCTTGAAATCGCTCATCCGCACGATAACTGGATTTGGATAAAATGCGGCGGCAATTGTGGCAATTCCGTGGGCGAGTTTGTCGGTGAAGAAATCGGGTTTGTGTTGGTAAAGTGCTGTCAGGTTTGCAATTTCTTCCTTGACTGATTCATCCACCAATTCGTCAAAGTGAATCAGTGCCAGCGGGTGTGCTTTAATGTGATTGGCAATGATGAATTCCAACCGCGCTAAGCCTACGCCGTCGCAAGGAATGGCTGATAAACCAAAGGCTTCTTCTGGGTTCCCGACATTCATTAAAATTTGAGTGCGGGTGCGGGGTAAATTCTCGATCGCAGTTTCTTGAATTTCAAAAGGAAGCAAACCGGAATAAACTTTGCCTTCATCTCCTTCGGAACAAGAAACAGTGATTTCTTGCCCGTTTTTCAAGATTTGGGTGGCATCGCCGGTGCCGACAATGGCGGGAATTCCCATTTCTCTGGCGATGATGGCGGCGTGACAAGTACGCCCACCGGAATTGGTGACGATCGCACTTGCTTTTTTCATGATCGGTTCCCAATCCGGGTCTGTTTTGTTGGTAACTAAAACTTCTCCTGATTGAAATTCAGCAATTCTGTGAACGTCTAAAATCACGCGGGCTTTGCCTTGTCCGATTGATTCGCCAACGGCGCGTCCTTTTGCCAAAACTGCACTGCTGCCTTGCAATTTGTAGTTTCGCAAAACTTTAGCAGACTTTTGAGATTGTACTGTTTCGGGTCGCGCTTGGACAATAAACAATTCGCCGGTATTGCCGTCTTTTGCCCACTCAATGTCCATCGGGGTATAAGTACCGCGCACTTTTGAGTAGTGTTCTTCGATGACTACTGCCCATTTTGCTAGTTGCAAAATTTCATCATCTTGGATGGCAAATTTGTTTTTTTCTGCTGCGATGACGGAGACGTTTTTGGTGTATTTAGAACCGCCGATATCGTACACCATTTTGAGTGTTTTGGTGCCGAGACGTTTGTCTAAAATCGGGAGAAAACCTTGTTTTAATGTTGGTTTAAAGACGAAGTATTCGTCGGGGTTGACGGTGCCTTGGACGACGTTTTCGCCTAATCCGTAGGCGGCGGTGACTAATACGGCGTTTTTGAATCCGGTTTCGGTGTCGATGCTGAACATGACGCCGGAGGATGCTAAGTCCGATCGCACCATTTTTTGGACGCCGACTGATAGGGCGACTTCAAAGTGGTCGAAACCCCGCTGTTGGCGGTAGGAAATCGCGCGATCTGTGAATATGGAAGCAAAGCATTTGTGACAGCATTCGAGGACGCCAGCGCAAGCTTGGACGTTGAGGTAGGTTTCTTGCTGTCCCGCGAAACTGGCGTCTGGTAAGTCTTCGGCGGTGGCGGAGGAACGCACTGCTACGTCTGTACTGTCGCCGTAGCGATCGCACAATTTTTCGTAAGCATCGGCGATCGCCGCTTGGAGTTCTCGCGGAAATGGTGTGTCGAGAATCAGTGCCCGCGCTTGCTTGCCTTTTTGTCGCAGGTTCTGCAGATCTTCTACGTCTAAATCGGCAAAAATTTCGCGCAATTTAGCTTCTAAACCCGCTGACTGGATGAAGTACCGGTAAGCGTATGCTGTAGTTGCAAATCCGTTGGGAACTCTGACTCCTTGGCTGGTTAATTGTTGAATCATTTCGCCCAAAGAAGCATTTTTACCGCCTACTAATGGGATGTCGGCGATGCCGACTTCATCAAATAACAATACTAAGGCTTTTTCTTTGGGAATTACACCGGGTTTTTGATCAATTGCTAATTTTTCGATCATTGCTTTTTTCCTCTCAACTTCATCTCAGTTCGGTCAAAGCACAGTAAACAAAAGACAGTTTATTGGGAATTGTAATTTGGCTACCAAAGTTCTCTGATTTTTTCCTAGGCTGTATCAACCGAGTTTTCGATTGCCTCTACTTCAAGATTATCACTTTTTGGCTAAATAGCAAGGCCTGTGGAGATATTTGATTTGATTGCAAAACGTAAAGAATTTGCAGTAATGAGTTTATGTAAGGTATTATAAAAGAAGTGGTAAAAATATGAATAACGAAGATAGTTCTCACCGCTTTTTTGGCGTTGAGCGCTCATTGGTGCGGGGATATCGCTTGGATTGTGTTGGTAGCGGAATCCAAGGGCAAGAAACGGTGGGGTTCGATCGCGCGATCGGCTGAACTCGCCCAAAAAGCCGATACTTACTTTCCGATAGGAGTCGTGAGTCACCAAAAATAGGAGATTCTAGTTCAACCTCCCCGATTCATCTGTGGACTAAATCTAAAATCTAAAATCTAAAATCGGGTGACAGGGGCGATCGCCCCAAAAAATACTATGCAGCTTAGTTTCCTCCTGACACCGAGCTTCTAAAAACCTTAAAAAAATTACCCCTGATTGCGTTAGCCTACTTAGAGGAAAAACACAATCGCATAGATATCAGATCAGAAGTGTTGAACGCTTATTGATAGAATTCTGAAAATAGACATACGAATCCTATAAAATGCTGATTTCAGCAATTG
>NZ_JAUBUB010000189.1:0-3399 GCF_036705265.1 Microcoleus sp. B4-C2 | reverse complement strand
ACTTTTGGGCTAGCTTTACTGTTTCTTTTATTCATAACCGGCGTGCGACGCCGGTGGAACGCTCTGAAGAGGACTAATTATTTTAACAGTCTTCTTCTCAGTCCTCTTCAGAGGACTTTAGCTATTAGCCAGGGGTTTCAACCCCTGGCGGACTGTCGGCTTAAGTCGTTACTAATTGGCTCTGCCCGGTAAGGCAGATCCAGAGGCTCTGCCTCGTCATTAAGCCATTAACATGAATCCCAAAAACCAAGAGATATAATTTAAGCATTAAAACATTTAACCTCTGATAAACTATGTCTGTAGCAACTAAAAACCATGAAACAAAACTCACAATCACCTGGCCGCTACTACCAGAAGATTTCCAACTACCAGACGACCCCGTGGAAGACGAAAGCCAACCATTATTAGCCGCCGCTTTGCGCCAGCCGCTAACAGCATTTCCTGAATTAATGCAGGATGCCTTAATTGTTTCCAACTTTGCCTTGTGTGCCGGCATAAGTTTCCCAGGTTCAAGCAGCGACGAACAGCGTATTATCTGCAAAGCACCAGATTGGATGTACGTGAAACCCGTCAATCCAAAAAATGTCTCTCAAGTACGCCGTAGTTACACGCCACACACAGAAGGAACCATCCCCCAAATCGTGATGGAATTTCTTTCAGAAACTTACGGAGAAGAATACTCTGTAGAGTTTACATCGCGGGTGGGAAAGTGGTATTTTTACGAGCAAGTAATCAAAGTCCCCCGATACGTCATATTCCGAGCGAAAACAGCTCATTTAGAAGTTTACGCTTTAGAATCAGAGCGTTACAACTTGCAAAAACCCGATGAAAACGGACGTTATTGGATACCGGGATTAGACTTATTTTTAGGTATTTGGGAAGGAACCCACGAAGGGAGAACAGGCTGTTGGTTGAGGTGGTGGAATCCTGAAGGCGAGTTATTGCTGTGGTCGGAGGAAAGAGCTGATCGCGAACGACTCCGCGCTGAAAAATTGGCAGAAAAACTGCGTCAAGCGGGGATCGAGTTAGATGATGAAGAGTGAAATATCAATTGATGAGTCGAGTTCGATCGTGTTTTGCTATGATGACACTCTTGTGGTGGGGGCATCCAGCCCGCCCTTGGCTAACTTTGGACTCCTATGTCAATAGAACGTCTCCAGCCGATCGCCTGGACAAAAAAACCGCGACTCATATCCTTATTTTCTGGTTGTGGCGGTATGGATCTGCCATTCCATCAAGCCGGATTTGAGGTTGTTTGGGCGATCGACTCCAATCAATACGCCTGCAAAACATTCAGCAGAAACATTGCTGATGTCATCATCAACGACAGCATAGAAAATATAGACATTGCACAAGTTCCCGAAGCTGAAATATGTATAGGAGGGTTTCCCTGTCAAGATTTCTCCCTAATTTGGAAACGCCCCGGACTTGAAGGAACCAGAGGTAATTTATATACATACTTTCTCGATTTTGTCAATAAAAAAAAGCCCAAAGCTTTTGTAGCAGAAAACGTCAAAGGCTTATTAAGTGCCAATAATTATCAAGCAATAAAACAAATAATTTCCGACTTTGAAAGTATCGCTCCCGGCTACTTAGTTAAACCTAAACTCTACAACTTTGCTGATTACGGAGTTCCGCAATTTCGGCAAAGAGTGTTATTAGTTGGCATTCGGATGGATACAGGATTTAATTTTGTACATCCTCAGCCGGAGTACGGACCAAATCGTAAATATCCTTATCGAACAGCGGGCGAAGCACTCAAAAATGTGGAAGCAGTTCTTGACAATAACCAACATCATAAAATTCAAGCCCGCACCGTTGAAATTTTAAATCGAATTAAACCGGGAGGCAATTTCTCTGATATTCCCAAGGATAGTCCATACTATGTCAAAGGTATGATTAGTCACGTTTATCGGCGAATTCATCCAGATAAACCATCATCGACAATTATTGCGGGTGGCGGTGGCGGGACTTGGGGTTATCATTATTTAGAACCGCGTTCTTTGACAAATCGTGAAAGAGCAAGATTACAAACATTTCCCGATGATTTTGTTTTTGAAGGTTCTACGACTGAAGTGCGGCGGCAGATTGGCAATGCAGTGCCGCCGCAGGGAATCGCTGCTGTTGTTGAGGCTTTAATTCCGCTATTTAAGGGGGATTATCCCCAAGTGGATTTATATGAAATGAGTAAAAAGTTGCAGGGGAGGTCAATTCAACAACGATTAAAATGGGCTGAATCCGAGGGATTCGAGCAGAGTTTGCAGTTAATCGGAAATGTGCTATAATTAAAATAACTGAGTCAGAGGAGGCTTTAAGCTTATGTCTAAGTCAGGTTAGATAGGTTATATATAAAATACTCTATAGAAATAAAATTAATCGCGTGAAACAAAACTTAACTACAGGAAACCCCTATAGAAACACACATCCTTACGAAGATCCCCAAGACATACCTGAGAAGTATGCGGACATCGTAGAGGAACTGCGGACTAAGGCTCAAGATATTCGGTTGACCCATATCCAAAAAGGAGATTCAAATAGAAGAAAGACTTCTGGTAATGCTGCTGCTGTTAAGCTGGAACTCGCGACAGGCAAAGTCTATAATCGAGAAGCTACCAGCAAGAAAGCTCCCCTTAATATTCCAGGTGAAGAGGATGGCCCAAAGCAGTTTTTTGAGCCACAGTTGGATAGAGCAAGAGGCTGTTTTAATGAGGCTGACGCTGAGTACAAGCTCTTTAATGCACTCGCAGAAGACTTGGAAATAGATGATGTTTCCTTGGACGTAGAAGGAATACTCTACCTCTACACTGAGAGAGATATGTGTTCGGCTCTCCTGAGTTTATGGTGTAAAATGTACCTACTAATACATTTACCGTTATGAGCTTCCATCTAGACTATCTATTAGCCTTGCCTGGAGTCAGGGTTGAAACTTGTACTCAAGTTGAGGGAAAAATTTTCTTGGGACTGAGCATTTCATCAGAAGGAATTGTTTGTCATCATTGTAACAATCCTACCGAAAAACTGCATCAAAATCGACCAATTTTAGTAAAAGATTTGTCTGTTTTTGGTCGTCCTGTATATCTAAAAATCCCACGACGGCAGTTTTACTGTCCTTTTTGTCAACGGTATCCCACAGAAAAATTAGATTTTTTGGACGTTAAAAGACGGCATACTCAACGATATGAACAAGATATTTATGAGCGTGTCAAACAATCGAGCATGGAGCAAATTGGACGAGAAGAAGGACTGAGTTATGACGAAATAAAAGGAATATTTGATCAGGTAAACACCCTCAAAAAAAAACCGAATTGGCAACGGGTTAAACGCAGAAGTGTTGAACGCTTATTGATAGGATTCTGAAAATAGACATACGAATCCTATAAAATGCTGATTTCAGCAATT
>NZ_JAUBUB010000188.1:0-3444 GCF_036705265.1 Microcoleus sp. B4-C2 | reverse complement strand
ATAATTTATAACTCTGCAATTATACATTGTTAGACCTATTTTAGCAATCTTTTCCTATCATTCAACACTTCTGGGTTAAACGAATTGGTCTCGACGAGATAAGTATGCGAAAAGGTCAAGGAAATTTTGTGACTGTTGTGAGTGACCTGGGCGAAGGTAATTTAATTGAGATGATTGATTCTCATCGCTGTGAAGAAATCATTGAAGTCCTTATAGAACAACCAATTGAAGTTCGTAAACAAGTTGAGGAAGTGAGTGTTGATATGTGGGGAGGATTCCCTAAAGTTATCAAAAAAGTATTCCCAAACGCCAAAGTTATTATTGATCGTTTTCATGTAATGAAAGTAGTTAACAAAGACTTAAATAAGTTACGTAGAGCAGCCGGAATAACAGACAGGCAAAGTAAATATTTATTATTAAGTAATCGAGTAAATTTGAATCAAGAGCAGATTGATAAATTAGAATTAACACTAGGAAAATCCGAATGTTTGCGAATTGCGTATGAGATGAAAGAAAAATTTAGAGAAATATATGAGACTAATTTGACGGTCAAAGAAGGGCAGACCAAAATCAAAGAATGGCTAAATCATGCACAAGTATTTTTTAGAGAATCTGCATCAACAATTGAGAATCATTTTGAGGGTATTTGCAACTACTTTCTTCATCGCACCACAAGTGGAGTCATGGAAGGAATCAACAATCGGATTAAGTTGATAATGCGGCAAGGGTATGGTTTTTCTAATTTTAATAATTTTAGGAATCGCGTATTAGCTTGCTTTTCTGATTAGATAAACTTATAACCATAAGTTCAGGAGAGCCATGTGTTCTGGCTGTAATGTTACTTGTGATGAGTTTAAAATGAGGTTCCGGAACATTCAAGTGCTTGTAGAATCCAATCACCTATCTCCTAGAGATAAAAGATAGAGGGGACAAATTAAGCCAGTACAGTCTACCTGATCTGTACTGGCTTCTCTAGCCAAGGTAGAATGGAAATGATGTCAAGCTTAGCATTAGCTTTTTCTTGGTTTAAAATTAATGAAATATAGATAAGGAGGGTAAGGCAGTGATAAAGTTTAATATAGGTCATTACACCGAATTTAAGTTGCCCAAAAACTTAGATATTCCAGAAAAATTAAAGGAAACACTTCAGGCTGTTTGGGACAGACAGTACCGCGATTTATACGAAAGAGGCGGAAAGTCAGATGTTGAAGAAGCTTTTGCAGAAGTGATGACAGCCTTTGGGATGCCTAATGATGCAATATCCCATCAGCGATACGTCTATATGGCTTATGGAATAGCATTAGCAGCTAAACCGACGATTAAACATTACTTTCCTGAAGAAGACAAGGCTGATAGAGTTCAAGAAATTGTATTTTGTTGGCTGAAGGATGGTTGTGAAATTCCCGAAACTGGGGCAGATACCTTGTTTCCTAATATCAACAAAATTGGAAAATATCAAGCTACTGACGAAGCTTATAATATCTTCTATGGCTTGCTGCAAACACTCAATACAAAAACAGCCTATAATGCCATCTTAGATATTCTGTATGATGCCATTACCGGCGATGCTATTTCTGGTTTTGCTGTGGCCAAACGAGATATGTTTAATTGGTGGTTAATTGAGGTGGTTCCTGCTGCCTATTGTTTAAAGTTGCCATCTACTTTCTATTCAGGAAAATGGGAATTTCCACCACTGAGTCAGTGCGCTTAAGTAATGACCAAAGTAATTGGAAAAAAGTGCGTGTTGCCTATTAAAGTTAACTTAAGGCACCATCAAACCCTTCAACATTCTCCCCTTTTCCTCCTCCTTCAACCCCTTCGACTGCACCAAAACCCCAAAACCCCCCAAACCCATCGGATCGATCAGTTGATGCAAAGCCTCCCGTCGGCGCAAAAACGTTGCCACATCCAATACTTCCGCATCATTTGTTGATAGAGAAGCAATACGATCGCCCAAACCCAACGCCATCAAAAACAAAGCCTGCTGAGTAAACCCTACCAAATCCAAACCGCACAATTCCCCCTGCCTTTCCAGCGCCGTAAAATTAACATGAGCCGTTAAATCCTGCCGGCCCACATTAATATAAGGATTGCTGTGATATCGGTGGCGATAATAACACTGTAGCGTCCCCTCCCTGCGCCTCGGATTGTAATAGCGGTGCGCCGGATAACCGTAATCAATAGTTAACAAATATCCCCGCTGCAACTTTTGAGCAACTTTACTCATCCAGTCCAAAGCCGCCAAATTCACCTCACTGCGATAACCATTCCCATAAACACTCGCCGACAAATCGATGCCCACAAAATCCAAATACTCGCCAATTTTAGGCGTGGAAACTTCGCCAATAACCTCAACAAATTTTATCTCTTCTTGTTCATTTTTTGGGGTTTCGGCGGCAACGTAAATCTCCCTAACTTGCCCTTCTTCCAGAATGAATTGATGCACTGGCAAAGCATCGACTAACTCGTTAGAAAAGAAACAGCCGACAATTGAATTATTAACTATCTCATCCCAATTGCACCACTTAACACACTTAATATCCGCTAAAATTTGCCGCTGTTCCGCTTGGAGCCCAGGGGAAAGTTCAATAATAATGTATTCTAAAATATGAAAGAAATCGGGATGTTGCCGTTGCAGATATTGCAGCACATTTTTGGCAAAATTTCCCCGCCCAGCGCCCATTTCTACGATCGCGAAATTGAAAGGGCGATCCTCTTCGAGGGCTCCGCTAACGAGAAATTCCCACATTTCTACAAACTGATCCGCCAAAACCTCCGCAAAATCAGCACCCCAATGAGACGACGTGATAAAATCGCCTTGTTTGCCGATCGACTGTCGATCGCTATTATTATAATATCCGTGCTGCGGATGATATAATGCCAAATCCATATATTCAGCAAAAGTAATACGCTGCTGCGGAGTGGCGGCAATTCTTTCGCAGATTAAAGCGCAGAGTTCCGGGTTACTATCGTTAATATCTAATTGCTTGACTGCCATAATTTATGGAATTAAAGTTGATGTTATTTTATTTATGAAATAAAGATTTTTTTAACCACAGAGGGCGCAGAGGACACAGAGGAAGAGAAAAGAGAGAAATATTGATGTTCGGCAATTTGAGATTGTTGCTATACAGGAATTACGCAGAACCTCTATATGTTAAACGATCACCCTCTTCTTCTAAACAAAGTGCAATAACTTCTTTAATATTGGCAATCAACTCATCAATAGTCTCTCCTTGGCTATAACAGGCTTTTAGCTGTGGGACTTCCCCGACATAATAGCCATCTTCATCTCGTTCAATAATGACGTAGAACTCTTGCTTGCTGACATTCATTCTGCAACCTCTTTGTTCTTTAAATTTTACTATAGAGACCTCCACAAAAAGAATGATCCAATAGCTATGTGGGTTTAGCGAAAATTTCTACAAACCATTTGTGAAGATT
>NZ_JAUBUB010000187.1:0-3495 GCF_036705265.1 Microcoleus sp. B4-C2 | reverse complement strand
GTAAAGCTGAGCATTTTCAATGGAAATAGCAATTTGGGCAGATAAAAGTTTTAACAATTCTAGGCGATCCGTAGTAAAAGCCCCTTCAGTCAGGTTATTTTCCAAATAAAGAAGGCCAGTCAACTTACCTTGGTGCAGCAGAGGAGTGCAAAGAATAGACTTCGGTTGAGTAGCTGCAATATAAGGATCGCGGGTAAATTGTCCCTCTTGAGCCGCATTATTTAACACCACATTTTCCTGAGTACGAATCACATAATTGGCGATCGCACAAGCAAGCAAAGGAGAACCCCCAGAAGCTGCTATCGGATTGAGAGGAAGCGATTGCAACACACTAACTTCATCCTCCTGCACCGAACCTTCCGCCTCAAGGGTCCAGTTTCCCGCTTTTTCTAAAATCAAAAAACCTTTTTGCGCCCCCGCATTCTCGATCGCAATTTTCATCAATCTTTCCAGCAACCTACTCAAAACAATTTCACCCGAAATCGCGAAAGAAGCTTTCATCACCGTAGTTAAATCTAGCGTCTCACCCAAATTGCTGCTAGTAGTCGCCGTCGTTGTTCGGTTTTTTGTTTGAGTAGTTGTCTTCCCTGAAGTTCTCACTATTAATTGGGGATATTTTTCCTCCAAACTCTCAACTTTACGTTTAGCCCCCCAGTATTGATAGCCATAGTGGGCTTTAGTCAGGTAGATGTGGGCAAATTCTTCTTTCTCCTTCCCCAACCAGAACTTAGCAGCCAATTCCGCCGCCAGCGCTTCATTCTGAATAAAATCATGCTCTCTAGCCTCAGCAATCGCGCGATCGTACAAATCCATCGCCGACAAATCAAAACCTGAAATCCTCGCCATTTCTGCCGCCACCAGCCAGAACTTATGTGCAAAACTTTCCGAGCAATTATCCGCCCAAACTTTGATTTGTTTCTGATTAGCTTCTAATTGCAGCCAGTAATCTTGTCGCTCCAATTCAGAAACCTCTGAATACAGAGCCGTTAAAATCAGACAACGGTAAAAATAATGGTGAGCACTAGAAATATGACCCATCAAATAATCAATCAGCTCTGCCGCGCGATCCGATGCTTCTAGCGCCTCACTATACTGTTCGTAAAGATAGAAAGTCTGCGCCTTTAAAACATAAAACTCACACAGCGCTGCCATGCTTTTACGGCTATGAAAATTTTCTAAATGCTGTTCTTCGCTAACTTCATCCTCTTCTCCCATCAAATTTAAAATTGCTATTTTATTAGCAATAATAATATCAATCGCCCAAAAATTTTTAGTATGATTGCAGAAATGGAGCGACTTGTCAATATCTTCCAAGAGGTTATTCAAATTCATACCCTGGAAGAAATAGGTAATAGTTTGAAACATCCGGTTATAACCCGTCCATTGCAAATTGCCCGATTGCAAGCCTCTTTTATAACCTTCGTTATTAATTTCCGCCGTAGTTTTGAGCGGTCTCACCCAGCAGTTTAAGTAATTGGCAAAAATCACACTATCTTGGCAATTTTGAGACAAGTTATTGGAATTTTCGCTCAGAGCCAGAGCGAGTCTGCCAAACTCATAAGCAGATTGGTAATCCCCTAAAATTGAATTCAGAATAATTCCATAACACGAATAGCAGTAAGACCCTTCCGCTACAAAACCGTACTTGAGAGAAAGGTTAATCGCTTTAATCACAGTCAACTTCCACAGTTCTTGAGATGAAAAGAACGTTAGTGGGCCCATATTGCCCAATAATTTCATAGCCATTTGTTGAGCCGGGTCTTTCATCTTTTCGGCATGAATTAATGAAGCAATTTCTTGGTTTGCCAAGTTGGCTGTAGCTGTCGCCATTTCCGCATTAATCGCCTCACTTAAATTATCTTCAGCCAAGTCTATGCCCAGCAAGTGAAGCGCTTTTAATCCCGATTGAACTGCTGCTTCATATTTACTCAGCAGAGTGTACTGCACGATCAAAATGTTGTAAATTTCGGCTTGTTCTAGCTCAGATTTGGCCTGGGCAAATGCCACTTCTATTAAAGCTTCTGATTCTTCAAAATTGCCGTTTAAATATTCGGCTTCTGCCAGCTCCTTATGAAAGGTAAAAGCTAGTTCGTAGGAGTCTTGCCAAATATCGCCCGGTAAAATTTCTCGACCGAACTTTAAGTAATCTCTGGCAGCAGCATAAGCCGTGGCATCTTTGGCTTTGCGAGCGGCGGTTAAATTTAAAATAGCCAGTTCAGTTTTCTCGGTATCATCAATGATTAAATTCCGACCCGAATTCAAATGGTCGGCAATTTCAAAAATTCTTTCGGCGCGTCGCTCGCCAGAGATATTTGCTAGTAATAGGCGACCAATTTGTAGGTGAATTGCTGTTTGCAGTTTTGAGTCAATCAATGCGTAACCTGACTGCTGTACGCGGTCGTGCAAAAATTTATAAGTAGTAATTACCAAGTCTGAGTTAATTATTTCTGATTCGGTAGCACCTAACTCAGAAGTAGTTAAGATTAATCCTTCTTGAATGGCTGGCAATAGTTCTTGAAAGGTGGCTACCCAGGATTTCTCATTAATAATTGCCAGAGTGTTTAAGTCAAAACTATTGCCCACGCAGGCAGCTAAACGCAAAACTTGCTGAGTTGATGGGGGCAGTCTTTTCAATTTGCCCAGCATCAATTCAATGACGTTATCAGTAATACCTACTGATTCAATTTCGGAAATATTCCAATCCCAGTTTCTTTCGTGAAAGTTGAATTTAAGTAGGTTTTCTTGATAGAGTGTTTTGAGAAACTGATTGACAAAAAAAGGATTGCCTTGAGTTTTACTGATTACTAACTCGGCGAGGGGGAGCGCTGATTTTTGGTCTTGACGCACGGTATCAGTAATTAAGTTAACTATCTGGTGAAGCTGTAAGGGAGCTAAGGTAATTCGCTCGATTCTTGCACCTTGATTTTGCAGCTCGTCCAAAGTCATCATTAAAGGATGAGATGGGTTGACTTCGTTGTCTCGATAAGCACCAATTAGAAATAGATAGTTGGTTTGCTCATCTGCTATCATTACTTGTAGCAGTTTCAATGTGGCGGCATCAGCCCATTGTAAGTCGTCGAGAAAGATGACTAAGGGATAGTCAACTGAACAAAAGACGCGGATGAATTTTTGAAATACTAAATTAAAGCGGTTTTGTGCTTCGGTGGCGCTTAATTCTTGTACGGCGGGCTGTGGGCCAATGATTAGTTCTACTTCGGGAATGACATCGACAATGATTTGACTATTAGCGCCAAGGGCAGCTAATATTTTTTGTTTCCAGGTATTGAGTTGATTTTCGTTTTCTGTTAAGAGTTGCTTGACTAATGATTGAAAGGCTTTGACAACGGCGGCGTAAGGGATATTTCGTTGAAATTGGTCGAATTTTCCGGCAATAAAATAACCTCTGGCTTTAGTAATTGGTTTATAAACTTCTTGTACTAAGGCGGATTTACCTATGCCAGAGTAACCGGATACTAGCATCATTTCGGTGCTGCC
>NZ_JAUBUB010000186.1:0-4162 GCF_036705265.1 Microcoleus sp. B4-C2 | reverse complement strand
CAGATAGCACTCAGTTTTTTCGCTTCTGTGCTTTATTGCGTAAGCATCCCTATTTAAAAACTGTCCGGAGTATTGAAATAAGACAAGTGGCAACGAAACAATTCAGACACAGCCTGATGAATTCTATTTAATTCTTGACTAGAAATTTGTTTCAGTACATCCTGTATAACAATGTTGAGATGGATAGCTAGTTCATTGAGTTCCTCATTGAGTTGTTTGAGTTTGTTTTTATCTGCCTCTGTTCTTGCTTCCATTGTTTTTCCTTCTTTAGCAACGGAAGCCGTGTAGCCTAAGTTAACTAAACGGTTCAAGTTTCTTGCGAGTAAATTGACATTTAAAACATTTGCTCTTTTTAAATTCGGACTATCTAAGTCTACCCTTCCAGTTTCTAAAGACTTTGCCACTGCTTCTAATACTTGATTAATTCCTTTTTGAAATTCCTTCTCCCATGAATGAAGTGGAAATAATTTTTCTCCTAATTTCTTGTATGGCTCTTCCTGTTGGAGTTCCACAATGATGGTTCGTATATAGTTCACAACGTCATCTTGTGACTGTTTTGCGAGAACCTGTTTGACTTTTGTATCTAGTTTTTCAAACGGCTGTTTTAAGTTTGTATCGCAAGTTTCTAATAACTTTTCAAGTTTTGACCTAATGTCTGATATTTTTTCACATTCCTCTTGGTAGCGTTCTTCTGAACTATTAAGAATAGCTGTTGTTGTTTGTGTAGCCCATTCCGCCACGGCATTTCCAGCAGCCAGATTAAAACGTTCTATAATTTGTGGAATTACTAGCTGTGGGAAGTGTTGAGTAATATGTTCCTTTAAATTCTGCTGAAATTCTTCTGCATAAGATTTTTGCCATAATGCTTCAGCAACTCGGCTTCTGTCGTGCCTCGACCATTTTTGTACGTTACGTGGCAAGTCTTCTAATATATCTTCATCAATTAATCCATTAAAATTGTTGTCCGCTTTTTTACACGCATCAACACTGAATATTTCATCATGATTTTGGATCTGAAGAGCCAGTAAAGCAGGCCATGTACTAAGTTTGACAACCTGCAACTTCTCAATATCTTCTGTATATTCTTTTAATTGGTCAGTCAATTCACTTTTAATACTGCCGATAGCATTTTCAACAAAGCGATTTTCTGTGTCAGGCCAATTTCTATCGGCTCGGAAAACATCAATACGATTAAGAGTGAAAAGCATACGCGCAGGGGAACCACCTAAATCTTTTACCTGCTGTACAACTTCTTGCAACAAGCATTTTACTTTCTGTGCATCGGTTTCTGCACTATTGTATGTGACTATGCACAATGCTTCTCGGCACTGTTGAATGACATTTGCGTTACCTTGATCGCCCACATACGCTAAACCAGGTAAATCAAGAATTTTTACCCTTGTTCCTTCTGGCAGTTCTAGTTTTGACTCTTTGACAAGCCGGAAAGGGTAAAAGATTGTAGATTGTGGACAAGCTAAATTCGGTTGTTTTTCTCTGTTTTCGATATAACTTATCATTGCTTCATATAAGCGCTGATAAATTTTCTCCTCTCTGATACCTCTCCATTCGCCACACTCCCACAATGCTCCTGGTGTTTCATGGATTATTAGAGACTTTTCCTTGCTATATTCGATAGTGACTGCCCCTGCACTCATTTCACTTACGGCTACAGGAACAATTTCGGCTCCACACAACAAATTTACCAAAGTGCTTTTCCCGCTACTGGTGGTTCCTGTAGTCGCCAGAGTCAGAGTCGGATTACGAAGTTGATCAACCAGATTGCTTAAAGCCTCGTCTAACTTTATAGACAGTTCTTGCATTTCAGGCTGATATGTATCTGGTAAATGCTCTGAAATTTCTGTATAAAAATTATTCCAGTATTTAGCAAGCAGTTGAGCTTTGAATTCTACTTCGTCAAAAACTTTGTATAATTGTTTACTCATGTGTTAAATACTGGTGTTGATAATGAATATGTATCCTAGTTAACATATTTGAGTCGCAACTGATAGAGGGCTGACAGCCGCACTGTTCACTTATGACTCTAGGTATAATACTATAACCTGTCAAGAGGCGATCGCACTTTATTTAAATAAAGTTACAAACAGGCTCTTCAGATTGTGGCATATCTTCAATTAGATTATCAGCGGGCGTTGCTGAATCCAGGTCTGAAACGATCGCACAAACGCCGAAAAAGCGCTCTAAATTGCGATCGATTATACCCATATTCCCCAACCCCGCCGATCGAACTCTCGCACAATTAGCCAACAGATCGACTAAAACAAACCCTATTACCAAGGATTACCAATCATTCTAAAAGCAGACCAATAATAAGGATGAGAAAAATTCTGACTCGTCGTGTTTGCCAACTCCGGCGGTAACGGCAGATTGCCAACAGAAGTGTGCAGCATCCCCCCTTCAATTCGCACTTCTCCCCGCAACATCGCTAATTGCGCTTGCCGGAGTGCTTCTGCTTTAATCGGAGCAGTTTTTAACTGCCCGTAAAACTCCGTCATCAACCCCAAACTGCCCTCGTCGCTGACATACCAGAGAGTCGCCATAGCCGATTTAACCCCGGCTTGCACGGCTAAACCGCCAAAGCCCAACTCGGCCTCTCGATCGCCCACAGCAGTCTTGCAAGCACTCAAAACTAACATTTCAACTTGCGGGCTGTGCCAATTCATTTGCCGCAACTGATCCAAACGCAATTTAGTATCCCACAACTGAATAAAGGAGTGGCTGGGATCTCCCGATCGAAATTCGGCGTGAGTAGCCAAGTGAATCATCCCAAAAGGATACTGCTGGCGCTGCGATTTCAAATTAGCCAGGGTGAAAGCTTCGTTCAAGAAAGACTTGCCCGGCCACTGCTGCGGCGTGATTGTCGATACTTCTATTTCCACCGCAGGTAAAGGACTCATCTCTGGAAATTGCGACGCCCCCATTGCCAGAACTTGGGTATTTTTGAAATTGGTGGCGCTGGTATCCGTCAAACTGAGACTCGGCATCGATCCCACACTGTAACGCTCTACCAGAAAGCCTTTGCCGTCGTGCAGGGCACCCATCGGTATCGATCGCAACCCCATATCTGAGATAAAAGATAAATTCTCAATGCCTTTGGCTTGCAGTTCTGCTTCGAGCGGCGCTACCATCCACTGGTAGAGTTGCTGAGCCAACGGCAAATAACTTTTAGTGTTGCGCTTTACCGGATTAGTCAGTTCATCGCGAAATTTCCGAACAGCTTCCATTACCTCGGTGCGAGAGGTTCCAGGGACGCGCTGGCGAACGGGCACACCTTCCGGGGTGATCACCATCATTTCCAGTTCGTCAGAGGCTTGAATTTGCTGTTCTACGCGCAAAACGGGGGAACTGCTATAAGGCCGATCGACTGTAGAACCCCTGGGTACAAAGCTGATATAAATGAGAGCTGGTTTGATGCCTGTGGCTTGTTGGACGCCGCGAAGGGTATTTTGAGCATCTTCTAGGGTGGCGATCGTATTTGTTGATGGCAAATTTAGGTAATCGACAAACTCACTGGTAAATCTCTCCTCGACGGGAAAAATAACTGCGCCGACGTTAGTGGGCAACTTGGAAGCTTCAAGATTCCCAAACGCGGGAGGTGAAATGCGCTGTTGCAAGGAATTAGATATCTGGTTTTGCTCTTGCAAGCTGGGCGAAAATAAACGATTTGTGCTGGGTGGCTGGTTGGCTGCGAGCTCCGGTGTCGGTATCGGTGCGAGATTTATCGGCGCAGCAGCAGGCGCAACCACTGGATTTTGAGCAATTATCGGTGCTGGTGGCAAATTTGGGACTGGTGCTGGATTTTGAGTAATTATCGGTGCTGGTGGCAAATTTGGGACTGGTGCTGGATTTTGAGTAATTGTCGGTGCTGGTGGCAGATTTGGGACTGGTGCTGGATTTTGAGTAATTGTCGGTGCTGGTGGCAGATTTGGGACTGGTGCTGGATTTTGAGTAATTGTCGGTGCTGGTGGCAGATTTGGGACTGGTGCTGGATTTTGAGTAATTGTCGGTGCTGGTGGCAGATTTGGGACTGGTGCTGGATTTTGAGTAATTGTCGGTGCTGGTGGCAGATTTGGGACTGGTGCTGGATTTTGAGTAATTGTCGGTGCTGGTGGCAGATTTGGGACTGGTGCTGGATTTTGAGTAA
>NZ_JAUBUB010000185.1:0-4198 GCF_036705265.1 Microcoleus sp. B4-C2 | reverse complement strand
CCCACTTGTCGGTATGATCTAATCAATGACGTGGCAATCGCCTGACTCACTCTTTTAAGATACAAGGGGCGGGTTCAGAACAATACCTGTCAATAATTGACAATCTCAAAAACCCGCCCCGACCGGGATATTATGGTTAATCGATAGGACATGATATTAGAAAATTATAAGTGCCAGACTCTAACATTTATAGTGGCATAAAAACCTATGAATTTACCAAAGTGAATAGTAGTTGCTTATAGTGCGATCGTCCCTGAATTATAGGGACACGGCATTGCCGTGCCCTGACTCCGAAGTTTAGTTCATATTCTGTTCGGTCGATGACCCCTAATACGGTAGGGGCTCCCCTCACGAAAAATATCTGACAATAATTGACAATCTCAAAAACCCGCCCTTTTAATCGTTCGAGCGGACATGATATCAAACTAATTTCCAGTTGTTTCGCGGACGGTCAAACTGTACTTGCCTCTACCTTTTGGAGGCGGATCGTAAGCATTGACAATGACGCGATAGCGACCGTTCGCAGACAAGGTAACAGTCAGCTCTGAATTGGAATTTTGCTGCGTGACATCATCATTTTCTCCAAGTAGCTCGCCCTGGGAGTTGAAAATAGCGAGATAAGTATCAAACTCGGTACTTTCTACGGTAATAACCAGTTTCTGACCCTGAGTGCCTTCAAAGGTATACTCGTCGTACAAACTGCTGTCTGAGGGAAGTACAGAAGACTTAGCAGGGCTGAGTTCTCCGTTTTGCTCTAAAATGATTTTAGATGAACTCGCATCAGGACTGGGCGGAGGTTCTACAGTTGGGCTCTGAGTTGGCGAACTTTGTGGCGATGGCGACGGGTTGGGGCTTGCTTGAGCTAAAACAGCGTTGGCAGCAGTCTTCGCATCAGTTAAATTTTGAGGAAATTCTGCTGAAATAAGGGTGGAACTGCTGTTAGCAACACCTGAATTTGAAAGTGACAGGGAGAGAGCCGGCTTGCCAGAAAAAGTAGCTACCAGAGCAATTGGCGCGATCGCCCAAAATCTAACTTGACGCATGAATTACCTCGATTTGTAACGGAGGAAGAAGGAAGAAGTCAGTAGTCATTAGTCAGTAGTCATTAGTTATTTGTTAGGATCGCAAATTAAATAATTTACACTCTTGAAAGTGGGATGGGCGTCCCGCCCGTCCTTTATGCACGGGCGGGACGCCCATGCCACAAGAACAATAAAGATTGTAAGTTATTTAATTCTCATTCCTTAGATGCTACCAATTACCAATGCCCTGTTTGCCCAATTCCCGATTCCCAATTCCCAGTTCCGAATTTTCAATTTTCACCGGACAGTTAGAGTGTAACGACCCCGGCCCGAAGCATCGTAAGCATTGACAATTACGCGATAGCGACCCGTAGCGGGCAACGTAACGGTCAGAAACGAATTTTTAGTCGAATCGCTTCCATCGTCATTTTCTGCCACTAATCGGCCGTTAGGGCCAAAGATCGCCACATAGGGATCGAAATCTGTACTTTCGAGGGAAATGGTGACAGACTGACCCGATCGACCTTCAAAAGTATACTCTCGATACAGACTGTTGTCAGACGGCAATACTGGGCCGCCTGCGACTAAAGCACCTTCTTCTTGCAAAATCGCCCGAGAAGGCGCGGTAGGAGCACTCGCTTTCAGCTCTAACGTATAAGCCCCTGACTGCCTAGCTTGGTAGGAATTTGCAACTAACGTGTAAGTCCCGTCTGCTGGCAGCCTGACTGTAATTCTGGCGTTTTTATTCCCGGCCCCGTCATCGTCTTGCGCGATTTCGCGCTGGTTGGGGCCGAGCAAAATTAAATAAGGGTCAATCTCTTGACTTTTCATTTCTATTGTGATTTGCTGGCCCGCTTTTCCGTCAAATGAGTAGAGGTCAAAAAAGCTGTTGTCGGTGGGCAGAACGCTAGACTTGTCGGTGAGGAGGCCGCTGACGGGGGGCCCGTTTAACGCAACTTTTTGAGGTGATTGGTTGCCACCAAAGGGCGATCGGGCTTGAGCCGCGCGGGGAGCTCGCCCTTCTCGCACCGCTGTCAGGAAAGCGGGTAATTTGTCTGCGGAAATTGCAAAACCGATACCGATACTGCCACCGCCCCGACCGCGAGTAAAAATAGAAGTATTGACGCCGATTAATTCTCCTGAACTGTTGAGCAGTGGGCCTCCTGAATTGCCGGGATTGATGGCGGCGTCGGTTTGAATTAAGCCCCGCTGCTGGTCGATGCGGCTGACGATTCCGACTGTAAAAGTACCTTGAAATTGACCGAAGGGATTGCCGATCGCAAATGCTTGTTGCCCGACTTTCACCGAACCGGGACGGGCTAAAGGAATAGTGGGCAAATTGTTTTGACCGCGAATCTTCAGCACGGCTAAGTCTAGACCGTCTTCGCCGAATCCGATGACATCGGCGACAAGTTTTCTGCCGTCTGACAAAATGATATTGACGGTACCGCCTGCCGAAACAACGTGGGCGTTCGTTAACACCATGCCGTCGGGGCTGATAATTGTGCCACTGCCGTTAGATTTATCTGTATCGACTGTAACAACCGCCGGACTAGCCTTTTCGTAGACCCGAATATTGGTTTGTTCTTCGACAGTTTGGGCGATCGCACCCTGGGAATGCACCGAGTTAAATTCCGTTAAATCTGTTGATTGCCGCACAGGGGATGTGGTAACAACCGCACTGGCGCTGGCTGCAACCCCAACCGTTAAAATTCCCGATACTGCTAAACTTAGAAGTTTGAAATTCATGGCGATCGATTAGTATTTAGCGATCGGTAGCTAGGAATTAGGTTTTGTGGCTAACCGCTAACTACCTTCTCTAATTATTTTAGGACTTGCACCACGGTAGTGACATTCCTTACGCCGGTTCTCCAATTCGGGAATCTGAATCAGCAGCTAAATACTTAAAATTAGCTTGTCGTACCTCGGCATCCTCATTGCCGTAGAAAAAAGACAGCAAAGCAAAACGCTGGCCGCTAATCACCGGCGTCGCTTCATGCAGCAAAGAACACGAAAAAATAATCGCCGTGCCAGAATCCCCTTTATAACCGTGTGGCGCGTACTCTGGAAACCGTAAAAATCCCCCCGTGTACTCTCCCACATTCAAGTTTAGCGTCATCGCAAACCTGCGGTGGAGCGTAGCTTTGCTAGTGTTGTCCCGGTGCGGCCGAAAATAACCGCCGCTGTCAGCATCGTAACAGCCCACCAAATAGCGCTCAAACCTAGTGATTGTAAACTGAAAAGCTTTTTCTACTTCCGGCCGCACCCGGCGCAGAATAATCGTATTCAATCGCTTTTGCAACTTTGGGTCTTCAATAAAGAAATCTCGTCGTTTCTTGAAATTCTCGTCGTGAATGCCAACAGTTTTCCCCTCCACTTGCCTCATAAAGCCCGAGGGACTGCCACCGTGAGCTTTGTACATATCGATTAAACTGTGGCAAGAGGCTTTGTCCAAAACGTTAGGAATTACCAACACCGGGGCGTGGCGAGTGGCTGATCGGGCTTCCTCAATTGGGGGCAAAGTTTTGATAAAATCTAATACTTGCTGGGCGTGTTGGTGCGGTTCGCCCATCGGCAAAATATTAATTACCTGAAGGTTTTCGTTGAGTACAAAAGTTTGTGGTGCATAGTGAACTCCGGCAACTCCATTTTCTTCGACATCTCGGAAAACACCGTACTGCTGGCTGACTTTTTTATCCAAGTCCCAGAAAAAAAGGAATGACGGAGCAATTGTGGTTGGTCTGTTTTGTTCTTTGTCTGCTGGGTCAACGCTCACTCCAAACCGCGGTACTTGCAAGCTTTGGAATTCCTCTGAAAGCTCTTGAAAGCTTTTGAGGATAACTTGGATTTGTTCAAAAGCTGTGCTGGCAAAGAAAAACAGCACGACTCGCCGGCCGCCAACAGTCGGGAAATGAAATGAGGGGTTATTTGTAGAAGGAACGGAAAACCAGGGAGCCGGATCTCCTATTTCGAGTAATGGCATCTTGCTGATTTAATATTTGGGATTTTATATTTAGATTATGATGCTGTCGATTAGTTCCACAGATTCGGTATATTAAAATATGTTTTGAAAAAAAATTAGCTTTTATATCATTTCCGGTAATACCAATTTTATATGAAGTTGCATAGAATAAAGATAGTGTTTAGAGGGCATCAGTGATGACACGCCAACTGAT
>NZ_JAUBUB010000184.1:0-4595 GCF_036705265.1 Microcoleus sp. B4-C2 | reverse complement strand
GTCCTTTTTGGACGGGCGGGACGCCCATCCCACAATAACAATTAAAATTGTAAGTTATTTAATTCGCGATCCTTAAATAAAATACACCCTAAATTTAGAGGAGCGATCGTTGAATAACAGTGAGTGCTACTTGATAACAGCTTCGGTCAAAATTACCTTACCATTCTGCCGGACTTGTAGGCGTTGGGGGTTAATTGAATAGATAATATTGCCGTTAGTCGCTTCATAAGTTCCGTCGTCACCTGTCGTTACTTGCATGACATTGATTTGGGTGCCATTTATTTTGCTGAGGCCGCGGTAAAAAATCTCGCCTTCCTGGGTTTTGCAAATGTATATAGAAAAGTTGGGCGTTGCGAAAAATTGCACCATTTCGGCCCTCGGACATCCCTCAACTTGAGCAATTTGCAGCGGTTGATTATTGCCCAAACTGTTGGGTGCGATCGCTCGAACTGGGTCAATCGGTTGATTTAGTGCAGTTGCTTCTGCTGAGGCGGTCAAAAAGCCTATCGCACTAATCCCCGCCATAACTAGAACTACTGCTTTAATGCCCTTAACTGTATCTTTATAAAACATCCTGTTACTCCTGGTTTTAACTATATAATTACATCTTAAGCTATCTTTGCTGGATATTAATAATATTTAATCTCAGAGGTGAGAGGTGCAGGGAACACGGTATACCCTCGGTTTAAGTAAGGTGCGAACTGTGCACCTAACACCCGTGAAAATACACAAGTATGTCAATGCGATCGCAGGAAAGCAATCTCTTGTATTTATGACATTTTTAAGATTTTATGACTTGTTCACGCCGATTTGAGAAACTGGGTTTCTTCATATATTTCTCGTTACTAAACCTTTGATTTTCGTAGAAACCGGGAATAAGCGCCCCCATGTCGCGAACGGACTCTTTTATATCAATTCCGGTTGCATTGGAATGATTAAACCGCAGAGAACGCAGAGAACGCAGAGTCAATCGATTTTAGATTTTAGATTTTAGATTTTAGATTTTAGAATTGACCCCACGGATAAATTCGGGGGCTTGTTTATCGCATACAGGTTTTTTATTTCTCCGTCCTGAGTCTGCGAAGGAATGAATCCGGGGGCTTGTATCCTGGATGCTTTCGGTCAGAGAACAGAGAGATGAATACAGGACGATGAAGGGCGGATTTGATATTACACGGTAATGTTTATTGGCGCTTAACTATTTATTGAATAATAAAAAGGGAAACAGAAGATAGATTTTTACTCCCATTTCCCATTTTTCAAATAACCGTCGTCCTGACTGCGAACCTGGTAATTAATTAACTGCTGCCAATTGTTTGTCTTTGATTTCCACTGGCGCGGTTAATGCTTCTTCCAAATCCGCACAGCCGAGTTTTTCCTCCAAAATTGCCATCACTTCGCGACCGAAATCATTGGAATTACGCTGCCAAGCTTCTAAACAAATTTGTCCGAAAAACGAACCCAAAGGTTCGGGATTCCATAGCAATTTGCGCGCTGTCCAAGGCATCAAACTCATCGGATCGTAACCAGGTTGCAGAATCTCCTTTTTAAAGGCGTATTCTTCTAAAATTGTGTGCGGCTGCAACCCGATAAAGAAAATCGCGGGTTCCACTTTATCGGCTCCGAAAATTCGCTCTAATTCTCGGTGATAAGCAATAGTTTGCCGGATGGTTTCAAAGGTTTCGTCAATGACGTTAAACGAGTAATTAACGGAAACCACATCGTTGTAACCTGCTGCTTTTAAATCGCGACAATTTTCCAAAACTACTCGCAAGTTGTAGCCCATCCGCATTTTGCGAACCAGTTCCTGGGAACCGCTGGTGATGCCGATTTCAAAGTAATTCATCCCCGTTTTTACCATCAAATCGCACAACTCTGGTGTGAGATTGTCCGCACGGATGTAAGCGGCCCAGTGTATGTCAGTCATGCCGACGGCGATGATTTTTTGCAATAATTCAACTGCATCGTCGATGAATTTGCGGGCTGGGATAAATTGAGCGTCGGTAAACCAGAAATTGCGGATACCTCGATCGTACAATTGCCGAATCTCCGCCACCACCTCATCCGCCGGATTGATCCGCACTTGTTTTCCTTCAATCACCGTATAAATGCAGTAACAGCAATTGTGAGGACAGCCGCGCTTGGTTTGGACTCCGACGTAGAAGTCCATATCCTGTAGATAATAGGAAAACTCCGGCCAAATCGTTTCGATGTAATTGTAATCGCAAGCAGTTTTCTCGATGTTGGCTGGTTTTTCGTGAATTAGCCTCTCCCGCGGCACAGTTTCTCCCACCACATAACACCTTTCCTCGGCCAAATCTTCGCCCTTAATCAACTTCTCCAGCAAAGCTTCGCCTTCCCCCACCGAAACCACTGTTCCCGCCGGCAAACTGCGGCCCAACTGCTCGTAAAACACGCTCACAGCACCGCCTCCGACCACTGCACGAGCTTCGGGGCGGTATTTCCGGGCCCGCTTCAATCCGCGCTTAATCAGTCCCAAATTGCGCCAGAGTTCGGTGTAGTAAGACGCGGCTAAACGCAGTCCTCCGAGGGCTCCCCGGAACTTGATCAGCGGATTTTTGGCGTAGTAAAACTCGAAGGCATTTTGCAGGGGGTTGCCGCCTCTGCCGCCCACGGGGGCGTAAATTTGAATGTCCCGCCAAGAGAAAACTAGCAGAGTCGGCTTAAACTCGTCTATGCTGGCATCTAAAGCTTTAGCGAAATCCAGGGGGGGTACGGCACCTAAATCGAAAATGCGCTGTTCGACATCGGGAAACAGCTTGTGTACGTGATCCGAAAGATACACAACTCCGATCGGGAAAATCGGATTGCAAGGGAGGCGAACGTACAGGACTCGGTTTTCTCGGTTTTCCATGATTGCCATATCCTAAAGTGGAACTTTTTCAGCTATGTTAATATTCTTTTAATATAACTTTACAATATGTCTAATTTTCGCAATTTGACATTAAATATTCTTAAATTTTTTTAAACTGGCTAAAAGCCGAGCTGGTTGGTGTCGATCGGCGACAGCAGCAGAAAAAAGCTAATTTTTAAGTGAATACAGCTTATTTTGACAAAAAATCTCAGCTAGGAGTCAAAAAGCCGATATTTATCCGGTTAGATTTTAATTGAAGTTCGATCGGTCTCTCATGTATTAGGGAGTTGGTAGTCGGCTTTACAGTAGGCGGGATCGCCTAGTGTTAGCCTGAGAAGATAACTAAAACTTTTAGGCAAGGCTCCCTCAGCAGTTATGGCTCAAATTCTTGACCCCGTACCCTCAAACATTGACAGCAAGATTCTGTGCTGCTACGTCAACGCCACCAGTCAGATTCAGATTGCTCGCATCGCCAACATTCCTAACTGGTACTTTGAACGAGTGGTTTTTCCCGGACAGCGCTTAGTGTTTGAAGCGATGCCCGCTGCAGCATTGGAAATTCACACCGGGATGATGGCTAGTGCAATTTTGTCGGATAAAATTCCTTGTGATCGCTTGCAGATTAACGAAGGCCCCTATTCAAACGTCAATCCTAGCAGATCCCCAGAGGCAGTTCAGGGCGATCGAACAATCATGGCCGGCCGCCCCAAATCCAGAGAAATCTCAGAACCTTTGACTGTACCGGCGCTAACCGCCGTTGATTAATCCCAGTTGTGAGTTTTGAGTTATATAATTGTCAGTTAATTGATAACTCCGCGCTCAAAATTCCAACTTCTGCAAAGCGGTAAAAACTCAACAGTTAAGAATCAAAGTTTGTGAAATGAATTTTAGATCAAAACTCACAACTGGAAATATTGTCCGGTTTTTCGTATTTCTCTGAGTTTTGTTGGCGGGCCCAAAAGCTGTGCAAAAATATCCTTAAACAGCTTCTCGAATTCAGCCATGTCAGCACAACCTCTTGCTTCTTCCCCATCTTCTGCCCCAGTATTTGAGCCGGCGGTATTCCGGCTTTCTCCCCTGATTAGAATCACGCTGTTGAGCTTGTACACAGCCCTGACAATTCCATTGCCGTTTTTGTCGGAAGTAACGAAAGCACCGGTTCCTCCCGCCGCACTCTGGGCGGGAATTGTTGTTGGGGCTGTGGGCTTGTACGGCGTGCTCGGTGAAAGGGTAATTTTGAGCGAGGAAGGGATTGAAGTCACGTATCCCAACTGGTTTCCGCGTTGGTTTCGCAAGGGTTGGTCCCTACCTTGGACTGAGGTAAAAGCTCTCAAACCTCGATCGACCGGTCAAGGAGGTTTAGTTTACTATTTTTTGAGTCATTCGGGTGAAGGTTATTTGTTGCCAATGCGGGTGGCTGGATTTGGTAAATTAGTCGGTTTGGTGGAAGCAAAAACAGGTATTGATACTAGAGATGTCCGCCCTTTGTCGCAGCCTTGGATGTATCTTATTTTGCTGGGATGTACGCTGCTGCTGCTGTTGGTGGATGCGTGGACTATTGTTACGGCGATCGGGCTTAAAGGTAATCTGTAAATTTATTGTGGGTGGGCCGAAGAACCCGCCCCCAATATGCAGGTTAAATGTGGAACATCTTATTAGGAATGAGAATTAAATAACTTCCACAAGTTTGTGGGATGGGCGTCGGGCCCGTCCAAAAATG
>NZ_JAUBUB010000183.1:0-4710 GCF_036705265.1 Microcoleus sp. B4-C2 | reverse complement strand
CCGTCCTTTTTGGACGGGCGGGACGCCCATCCCACTTTCAAGAGTGGAAGTTATTTAATTCTCATTCCTTAGTCGTCTTCAGACGACTTTAGCTTTGAGGCAGGGGTTTCAACCCCTGTCGGACTGTCGGACTATCGGTTGCACGTTAAGTTGACACCTACGGGCTCGGCGCTTTCCCTACAGGGGTTACAACCCCTGCCGGACTGGGGTTTTGACGTTTTTGGGCACAGGAAGAAGGGCGCGGCGTCTAAGCGCTTACCCGTAGCTTCAGATGGATGCAATGGCTAAAATAGTGTGATTTCTACCTAAAGGACTAGATATTTGCACGCAGTATCTGTCAGAATCTTTTTTAAGAAATGTTAACGTGAGACATCTTGGGAATTACCAGTTCCGCTCACCCACTCTAAAAATCCTTGAAGTGAATTCTGTCGGGGTAGCGATTGTTCCGTAGCGGCGAGCACACACCCGAAAAAGACCACACTGCCCAAAATTGCAATCAGCGGCAAAGGCTTACCCAGCCCAAAGTCCCGCTGAAGCCGAGCTAAGGGTCTGCTCTCGCGCCTGAGCATCTTTCCTACCGTCAGTTGTTTGAGACTAAAAGGATCGCGCACAAAATGACCGCTCCAGCTAATTACCATATGAGAATGGCAGTGGGGGCAAGTGAATAGTCCACTGACCATCCCGACGGGGCCTACGACGCTGGAACGGTTGCAGATCGGGCAAGTGACAGAATGAGTGTTATAGGTGGGAGCGTTCATAACTGTTTTTCTTGAGTAAAAAAAACTAACAAGTAATTGGGAGCCTGTGTTAACGCCAAAGGTATAGACCTTGAGAGGCACTTTTCCTTAATTCCTAGTTTACCGCTCCAATCGGGTCGATCGGAGCTCACTGCTTGGGAAAACCTGCAAATTGCCAATCCCGCAACGAGTGCAAGTCTGGAGCACAGGTGAGATTATATTGCAAAGGAGTTACGGTTATTCTGTTGTCGCGAATAGCTTGTACGTCTGTAGGAATATCATGTGGCACCGCCGAATCGGCGATTTCTTCTACATCTTCTAACAATTCCCCAGCCAGCCAATAATAAGTTTTGCCGCGCGGATCGGTGCGCTTTTGAAATATGTCGAAATAGCGGCGAATGCCTTGACGGGCGATCGCAACTCCGGTAATTTCTGCTTGTGAGACTGCTGGTATGTTGACATTCAACAGCATCGGTTTCGCCATTGGCTGTTTTTCCAACTGTGCCAGCAAGCTGACAGCGAAATCCACCGCCGGCCCAAATTCCTGCGAAGTAAAGCTCGCGAGGCTGAAAGCAATGCTGGGAATACCTTCCATAATTCCTTCCATTGCTGCCGAAACCGTACCCGAACAGATGATATCCGTGCCTAAATTGGGCCCGTGGTTGATACCGGAAAGGACAAAATCCGGCGGTTTGTCAAGTAAAGCCCACAAAGCGAGTTTCACGCAGTCGGCGGGAGTACCCGAACAGGCCCAAGCTTGGACTGCGGGCTCAAAAATAGATTCGACAATTTCGGCGCGGATGGGTTGGTGCAAGGTAAGGCCGTGGCCGGTAGCGGAGCGCTCTCTGTCGGGACAAACTACGCTCACATCGTGGCCAGCGGTGGCGAGAGCGTTGGCGAGGCTGCGGATGCCTTGTGCAAAGATGCCGTCGTCGTTGCTAATTAAAAGTTTCATTGAAATTTTTATAGGCCTTATAGCAATCTTAAACTAGATTCAACTAGGGCGATCGCTCTAACCTCGAATTCCCTATTACAAATTATCCATAACTGCCATCAATCTAAAATATAAAATTTAAAATCTAAAATCAACAAGCTGTCGAGCCAAAATTGCGCTAAACTCAACTTGGCCCAAAACAGCCATCAATCTAAAATCTAAAATCTAAAATCTAAAATCAAAATGACTGTCGAGCCAAAATTGCGCTAAACCCAACTTGGCCACAAACAGCCATCAATCTAAAATCTAAAATCTAAAATCTAAAATCAACAAGCTGTCGAGCCAAAATTGCGCTAAACTCAACTTGGCCCAAAACAGCCATCAATCTAAAATCTAAAATCTAAAATCTAAAATCAAAATGACTGTCGAGCCAAAATTGCGCTAAACCCAACTTGGCCACAAACAGCCATCAATCTAAAATCTAAAATCTAAAATCTAAAATCAACAAGCTGTCGAGCCAAAATTGCGCTAAACCCAACTTGGCCACAAACAGCCATCAATCTAAAATCTAAAATCTAAAATCTAAAATCAACAAGCTGTCGAGCCAAAATTGCGCTAAACTCAACTTGGCCCAAAACAGCCATCAATCTAAAATCTAAAATCTAAAATCTAAAATCAAAATGACTGTCCAGCTAAGCGACATTGAAACTCAACTAGAAACCCTCGGTCAAGAGTCCAAAAGTGCGATCGCCAGTGCCAATACCCTCGAACAACTCGAACATTTGCGCCTCGGCTACCTCGGCAAAAAAGGCCAACTCTCTCAAATTTTAGGCATGATGGGCAAACTGTCGCCAGACCAGCGGCCCAAAGTAGGGGCGATCGCCAATACAGTCAAAGAAGCCCTGCAAGCAGATTTAGAAGACAAGCGCGCCGCCCTCCAAACCGCCCAAATCCAAGCCAAATTAGCCTCAGAAACCATCGATGTCACCATGCCGGGGATTTTTCGTCCCCAAGGCCGCGTTCACCCCTTAAACGCCGTCATAGACCGCGCTCTGGATATCTTTGTCGGCCTCGGATACACCGTCGCCAACGGCCCGGAAATGGAGACAGATTATTATAACTTCGAGGCGCTGAACACACCGCCAGACCACCCAGCGCGGGATATGCAAGATACATTTTACCTACCAGGCGGCGACTTACTGCGGACTCAGACATCATCAGTGCAAATTCGCTACATGGAACAGCACAAACCCCCGATTCGGATTGTCTCTCCCGGCCGCGTTTACCGCCGCGATACTGTCGATGCTACTCACGCCGCAGTTTTCCACCAAATTGAACTTTTAGCAATTGATGAAGGTCTGACATTTACTGACTTGAAAGGCACAATTAAAGAGTTTTTGCGGCAAATGTTCGGGCAAGATTTACCGATTCGTTTCCGCACCAGTTACTTTCCCTTTACCGAACCTTCGGCCGAAGTAGATTTGCAGTGGAACGGCAAATGGCTGGAAGTTTTGGGCTGCGGAACGGTCGATCCTAATGTTCTTAAAGGAGTCGGTTTAGATCCCGAAAAATATACTGGGTTTGCGGCCGGTTTTGGTGTCGAGCGGTTCGCAATGGTACTTTATGAAATCGACGATATTCGCCGGGTTTATGCTAGCGACTTGCGCTTTTTGCGACAATTTTAAAGCATGGTTTGGGGTCGGTTCTACAAATCCTCTAGAGATTTTGCTTAAGCTACATCCATTTTGCAGTTTCAAGTAAGCAGACAAGAGCGACAAAACCATAAGATATGGTGGGCGGGTGAGTGCAAGTAACTCTTGCTATCCGACTTATTGCAGGTCAAAACCCGCCCCGCACATCAGTTTATTCATGCCCGCTTACTTAAGTAGACAAGGGCTTTGCGCTTACCTACTTATTTATTGTCTACTTCCCAAAAACACCCTTGATGCTGTCAACAGCGCTCTCGACAGCATTCTTTGTGTTATCTACTGCTTTCTGAGTCCGAGCTGAATCTTCCGATGCTCTTTTCTCAATTGTGGCCGCATCTTTCTTAGCTTTGCGCTCTACTACACTACCATCCTCCGATGAGCGATCGACTTTAGCAGCATTTGTCTTGGCAGTTTCCTTAACCTTCTCTTCTGTATCTCGGATGAAGTTCTTGGCTCGTCCAGCATCTTTGCTGGCTTTTTCTTGAACCGCATCGCCCGCATCTGCTGCTGCGATCAAGTTTACAGCAGGAGAAGCCATTGCTGCGGTGTTGGAGAAGAACGCACCAGACCAAACGAAGGCCATCGCTGACACGCAAAGCACAGTTGTAGCCATCCAGCGCCCGACAGTCGAAAGCCGTTTCGTAAAAGAATTCAGTTTCATAGAATACAAAAGGAGATATGACATTCTATTTTTACTCGATTTGAGCGATCGGCGGAACCGTTCTCTAGAGAGAGGTTATCCGCCCACAACGGTTAAAAAAGTTCCCTCTTTTGATAGATTCAAGCCAGGAAAGTCAGTCAATTTTAGATTTTAGATTTTAGATTTTAGATTTTAGATTTTAGAGTTGACTCCCCAGTCGCCCTTGGGAATCTTGAACTTTGGTGAGTCGATTGTAGATTTTAGATTTTAGATTTAACAATTAATATCAAATCTGTTAGCATCGGGATTATTCATCTATCTCTTCTCTGCATCAGCGTGAATCAGCGTCAATTAATTGTCATCTGCGGTTAAGCAATTTTCTTGTTTTTACCGCAGATACAGGCAGATTAACACAGATTAACGCAGATGAATTATATCAATTCCAGTTGCAGCTTCGGAATAGTAAGTTAGAGTTGACTGTTCACGGCGTCAACAGTCAACCGTCAACAGTCAACATCATTACGGTGTTACCGGAAATGATATAAGTAGGTGCGACAGTCAAGCTATCATCAATCGGGCGATTATTGTCATAAAATATCGCTTCTAAGGAATGATATCGTTTCCGGTTGTATCGGAATGATTTAACCGCAGAGGGCGCAGAGAACGCAGAGGGAGAGAATACAGAGAGGA
>NZ_JAUBUB010000182.1:0-4905 GCF_036705265.1 Microcoleus sp. B4-C2 | reverse complement strand
GATAGCACTCAGTTTTTTCGCTTCTGTGCTTTATTGCGTAAGCATCCCTATTTAAAAACTGTCCGGAGTATTGTTATATCAAAATTCGTTTCAATCCCTGATAGGGTTTTAGGTTTTTTCCGGCTTTAGCCGTTAGCTACTCTCAAGTTATCTCTGAAGTTTCAATCCCCGATAGGGTTTTAGGTTTTTTCCGGCACTTCTGCTATGACTTTTTGCAATCAGTGATAGCGTTTCAATCCCTGATAGGGTTTTAGGTTTTTTCCGGCGTTTTTGCCGCCGGTTTGGCTCCTTGGGCTGCCCGGTTTCAATCCCTGATAGGGTTTTAGGTTTTTTCCGGCTGTGTAGACATCAAACTATCATTGCTTTGTGTAGTTTCAATCCCTGATAGGGTTTTAGGTTTTTTCCGGCTGTTTATTTGGATGGATCGAGTGTTTTTTCTAGGTTTCAATCCCTGATAGGGTTTTAGGTTTTTTCCGGCGATGCAGTTTCTTGACAAAGTTTACGAGAAATTACGTTTCAATCCCTGATAGGGTTTTAGGTTTTTTCCGGCCCTTTAGCAAAATAATCATCCTCCATTTGCATCAAGTTTCAATCCCTGATAGGGTTTTAGGTTTTTTCCGGCTGTAGGCGTATTCTTTCTGAGGTAATTGCCCACCAGTTTCAATCCCTGATAGGGTTTTAGGTTTTTTCCGGCGCTTACGCGCTTTATCTAATCTATCACGCCAAGTTTCAATCCCTGATAGGGTTTTAGGTTTTTTCCGGCGTTGTCCCGGATTTGAGTCAGTGGCGGCGTGAGGTGTTTCAATCCCTGATAGGGTTTTAGGTTTTTTCCGGCAAAGTTCTGCCGACTAGCAAGGATTAGAGCTGCGTTTCAATCCCTGATAGGGTTTTAGGTTTTTTCCGGCGTGAGCGCCGGGATTTCCCTTGTAATTCCCAATTGTTTCAATCCCTGATAGGGTTTTAGGTTTTTTCCGGCTTGGGAGTCAAGCCTGACGAGGTACGGCTAGTTGTTTTTGGTTTCAATCCCTGATAGGGTTTTAGGTTTTTTCCGGCGAGTTTGTAAACCGACAGGAAGGGGAAATTGCTCGTTTCAATCCCTGATAGGGTTTTAGGTTTTTTCCGGCAAAAAGTAAATAAAATATTACCTGAGTAGTAAGCGTTTCAATCCCTGATAGGGTTTTAGGTTTTTTCCGGCTTCACCAGATAGCGAAATCGACGGGCAAAAAAAGTTTCAATCCCTGATAGGGTTTTAGGTTTTTTCCGGCCTATTGTTTGGCGCAAACTACGCAGCAGCCGACGTTTCAATCCCTGATAGGGTTTTAGGTTTTTTCCGGCGCGGGCATTCTTTCAATGGGACAAGAAGAAAGTTCTGTTTCAATCCCTGATAGGGTTTTAGGTTTTTTCCGGCTGGGATTAAATAGAGTCCGCTGGCTACGTGCTACCCGTTTCAATCCCTGATAGGGTTTTAGGTTTTTTCCGGCCAATTTGCTCGGCGGTCAGTTGAGTGTTGAAATCGTTTCAATCCCTGATAGGGTTTTAGGTTTTTTCCGGCCATTCTTGGAACCTGCCGCACCAGCGGAAACAGTCGGTTTCAATCCCTGATAGGGTTTTAGGTTTTTTCCGGCTCCCTCTAAGAAATATTAGAAATCTATTTTCCTCCTTGTTTCAATCCCTGATAGGGTTTTAGGTTTTTTCCGGCGTTGAAGGTGGTGATTTTGGTAAAGCAGTCCTTGAGTTTCAATCCCTGATAGGGTTTTAGGTTTTTTCCGGCATTCCCATTAATGCAAAATGAAAATAGCGCAAACAAGTTTCAATCCCTGATAGGGTTTTAGGTTTTTTCCGGCCACTCGTTAGACTCTAGTCTCACCAATGGAACCGGGTTTCAATCCCTGATAGGGTTTTAGGTTTTTTCCGGCGGTGTTGTCATTTTACTTACCCTCACACTGCTGCAAGTTTCAATCCCTGATAGGGTTTTAGGTTTTTTCCGGCTTAAAGCGATTTTGGCAACTGAGCAAATGGAGTTAGTTTCAATCCCTGATAGGGTTTTAGGTTTTTTCCGGCTTGGTCAGTGTTTCTTTGTAGAGTTCTGTTCGGTTTCAATCCCTGATAGGGTTTTAGGTTTTTTCCGGCAGATTGTAGCCAATTTGTCCCATTACTTAATTCGTTTCAATCCCTGATAGGGTTTTAGGTTTTTTCCGGCTTGCGTTAATTACTTACAGTTGATTCGTAATCGGTTTCAATCCCTGATAGGGTTTTAGGTTTTTTCCGGCTCGGAGAATCCGATCTAATACCGCCTGAAAGTCGGTTTCAATCCCTGATAGGGTTTTAGGTTTTTTCCGGCGTTGCCCTCTGGTTGGTTCCCCTGGTTGCCCTTGTTTCAATCCCTGATAGGGTTTTAGGTTTTTTCCGGCGGCGACGTTACACCAACTTCAGCAATTGCGTATTAGTTTCAATCCCTGATAGGGTTTTAGGTTTTTTCCGGCGAATGCCTTGCCGAGCTTTTAGATATCTCGTTCCCATTTGTTTCAATCCCTGATAGGGTTTTAGGTTTTTTCCGGCTTGGCTCATCAAGAAATTGGCGATTAAGGCGATCGTTTCAATCCCTGATAGGGTTTTAGGTTTTTTCCGGCAATCGGAAACAATTTGAGACATCAATTTTACCTGTTTCAATCCCTGATAGGGTTTTAGGTTTTTTCCGGCCGGGGATGTATGAATACTCCCGCACGGTTTTTCCATCGCGCTTGTTTCAATCCCTGATAGGGTTTTAGGTTTTTTCCGGCTTTTTAGCTCTCATTAAACGCATAGTCTTGATAGCCGTTTCAATCCCTGATAGGGTTTTAGGTTTTTTCCGGCCCGAGAATTAACTACAAATAAATTATAATATTACGTTTCAATCCCTGATAGGGTTTTAGGTTTTTTCCGGCCTATCTGGGTTTGTCTCTGTCTCGTATAAACCTGTTTCAATCCCTGATAGGGTTTTAGGTTTTTTCCGGCATACAAAAAAATGTCGATTAAGTCAAGAGTTGTTGGTTTCAATCCCTGATAGGGTTTTAGGTTTTTTCCGGCCTATATAATTAAAACAAGGAAAGCGCGCGCACGCGTAGGTTTCAATCCCTGATAGGGTTTTAGGTTTTTTCCGGCAATAGATTGTGCAATAGGTAAAATCAAAATAAATGTTTCAATCCCTGATAGGGTTTTAGGTTTTTTCCGGCCGATTGTATGCGCGTATTTTACTGATACCGACGCGTTTCAATCCCTGATAGGGTTTTAGGTTTTTTCCGGCACTTATGATAGGCTTTTTGAAGGTGAGATGTACGCGTTTCAATCCCTGATAGGGTTTTAGGTTTTTTCCGGCTTGAGCAGCTTGAGCGGACGACTCATCACCTAGTTTCAATCCCTGATAGGGTTTTAGGTTTTTTCCGGCGCGATCGGTAGTCTTTATCGATTTCACCAGAAGTTTCAATCCCTGATAGGGTTTTAGGTTTTTTCCGGCAATATCATCAGTTTTTCCAGTATACCAAACAGCCCGGTTTCAATCCCTGATAGGGTTTTAGGTTTTTTCCGGCTTCCCATAATTTCACCTCTCATTTAATAGTTCATTACGTTTCAATCCCTGATAGGGTTTTAGGTTTTTTCCGGCATTACCATTCAATACGAATTAATTGAGATTCAGAGTTTCAATCCCTGATAGGGTTTTAGGTTTTTTCCGGCCATTTTAGCAAACTTTACCCAAACTGAATCAACTGGGTTTCAATCCCTGATAGGGTTTTAGGTTTTTTCCGGCTGCATGGTTGGGTGGGTAGTCCAAGCGGGAGCTGGTGTTTCAATCCCTGATAGGGTTTTAGGTTTTTTCCGGCTTTGCATATCTCAAAAGCATCTATTTCTTCGCCAGTTTCAATCCCTGATAGGGTTTTAGGTTTTTTCCGGCGAGGCCCTTTTATTGTCGCAAATATATCCATTTGTTTCAATCCCTGATAGGGTTTTAGGTTTTTTCCGGCCAATTAATATGTCTACTCCTTGGGGTTTTGGTGGCTGTTTCAATCCCTGATAGGGTTTTAGGTTTTTTCCGGCGGCGCTGCTCACCCACCAGCGAGGTAATGCCCATGTAAGTTTCAATCCCTGATAGGGTTTTAGGTTTTTTCCGGCTTTAGCAATGCTTGCAAGTGTATTTGCCCGTGTGTTTCAATCCCTGATAGGGTTTTAGGTTTTTTCCGGCCGTTAATGCCGAGCTTTTTCGACTCTTCATTTGTGGTTTCAATCCCTGATAGGGTTTTAGGTTTTTTCCGGCTACTATTACCAATGCTTTAGCACTCAAAGCTCCACTGTTTCAATCCCTGATAGGGTTTTAGGTTTTTTCCGGCCGCCCGTTCCAGAAGCCTTGGTGTATTTGGTTTTCAAGGTGCAGTTGCGTCCATCTAAAATAAAAGTACCATTCCAGCCTTCGGCTTGTCAATACCTTAGTTTCCATACTCACTCCAAAACCTTGTCCTGTAAAGCTTTCAGACTTTGCGTCTAGCTTTTTTTCACACGAGGGGCATCAAACTCTTGCTGCACATGAGTTTGAGCCGAAAAATTTGATACTCGGATTTTAACACCTACCCCTTGACGCAAACTCAGCAAAAAATATTCTGCGCTCAACCGGCTCTCCCCCACCAATACCTTCGATCTTACCCTGACAGCCAGCGCACAGCGGAAAAAACCAAATACTGTCTTCCTTGGGTTGGATGACTTTGTTCGGCGTGGCATCGTAACTTAGCACAGTTTCAACAGATACGGCAATGGCGCCGCTTGTTGGATGACTTTGTTCGGCGTGGCATCGTAACTTAGACTTTATACCAATTTTATATGAAGTTGCATAGAATAAAGATAGTGTTTAGAGGGCATCAGTGATGACACGCCAACTGA
>NZ_JAUBUB010000181.1:0-4921 GCF_036705265.1 Microcoleus sp. B4-C2 | reverse complement strand
GCGGACTCGAGCCGCTCGCGCTCGACTATTATAATTTACTTGGGGACAATTAATCCACCCTGCTAAATCCCCCTTAAAAAGGGGGGAGCCAGAGGAGGCAAAGTCTTCTCCTTCACGGGGGGAGCTAGAGGAGGCAAAGCCTTCTAACTGCACGGGGGGAACTCCTCTGGAAGTCCCCCTTTTTAAGGGGGATTTAGGGGGATCGAACCCTGAAGTAACCCTTGCATCAATAGTAGAAGAGATGCTCGATCGTTTTCCCCAACGCTGGAGTGTTTGGACGACGGCGGGGCGGGTGTTGGTGGAAAGTTTTCAGGAGATTGAGCGGGGGTGTAGTGTCTCTGCGAAGGGGACGCAACTTGAACCGCAGTTACCTGATGCTTGGTTTAGTCATGGGCGGGTGTTGGCACTGGCGGGGAAACACCGGGAAGCGGTGGAGGCTTTGGCGCAAGGATGGCAGTTGCTACCGGAAGATGGGAGTTATCTGCAATCTGTGTCTGCTGCGGTGTGGCTGGGGGAGAGTTATCGAGGGCTGGGGGATGAGGTGGCGAGTCGGAAATGGTTGGAAAAGGCTGGTCTGTTCCGGGAATTGATGGAGTTTGACCCGGCTATGGCTGGTTACTGGCAAGGGAGAGCGTTGTTGGGGTTGGGGGATGTGACGGAGGCTGTGGAGGCGTATCGATGTGCGCTGAGTCGGCGGTTGCTCTACCCTTTTCGCGGGGAGGTTGAGGAGGCTGTGAAACGGCTGAAAGGTAAGAGGCGAAAGGGCGATCGGGCTAAAGCGTAGATCCTTGACTTCTTAGAGAAGTCGGGGATCTGAACCTCTCAGAGTGCATTGAGTTAGGAAAAAACAGCCTCTAACTCGAAAAATTCAGAAATTGACCTCTGGATTCGTCTTATAGGTGTAGAGACAAAAATACAATTTCGTCTCGACTAATCTCGAACAAAATTGAGGATAAAACCTCAATCAGAAACAAGAACTAAAACTAGCAAAAAGGAGAAAAATAATTATGAGACAACGCTGGATATTATAACATCAAAAATCAATTCTGATAGTGGAATATTTATCAGTAATTGAACATCAGTGATTAAAAATTGATGTAGTAGGGTAGGCACTGCCGTCAGCGCCTACCCTAGATATTTTGTTGCTGACCTTAAGTTAAGGACAAAACCTGGTGTAATGGGTGGAAATTAAAATTCTTGTGCTGAGGGTGCATCGATCTAGGAAAAAACAGCCCCTAACTCGAAAAATTCAGAAATTGACCTCTGGATTCGTCTTATAGATGTAGAGAGAAAAATACAACTTCGTCTCGCCTCAAATCAGAAAATCGACAAGTAACACCATCATGAATTCAATCTAAACGAGCGCTTGCAAGGAGAACTACAGCCCGGTCGTCTGCGACCCACGCTGACCAAGCGAGAAAAGCCCTACAACAAATACATTAGAACCAAGAAAAATCAGTATAAAAAAATCAGCGAAGAGATCGACAATCCTGACAATTGTGAAGAACTGAAAGATGCGGCTGAATGCTATCTCGATTGTGGAGAAGTTTACTATAAGAACCAAAAGGTTCCAGTTGTAGAGGCAATTCAACAGTTTATCAAGTTGGATTAGCATTGCTGCTTTAACCACCGGGAGCATCTCACTTTGGCAGCCCAGCTAGAAATCTAAGTTGTGAGGCAAAAGGCAGGAGGCCAGAGGCAGAAGGAAGGAGCCAGAAGAAGTGTTTTTACAAATATGAGATGCTCCCTTAACCACCTTCCCCTACTTGCCGAACCTCTGCTTTTTAAAACAGCCCCTGCTTAATAAGAAGGCTATCCAAATTAAAACTGCCAAAGTAAAAGTATAAATCGTGCCTGTAGACAAACTCTCATAACTCATGGAACTTATTTGGTTCTTTAAAACCCTCAACAAATACATTGCCTCCTACAAATGGCAATTCATTTTACTCTTTACCTGCCTAATATTCGACGCAGCATTTGATTCAGTCTTCCGAGCAAGCTTAAAATTTATCATCGATGCCGCCATCGTTCCCCAAAACTATAGTCTTCTGGTTCTAATCCTGTCATTGCTAGTTGTTGGAGCAATTCTATATGCCTGCATCGGTTTGCTAGGAATTTTCCTCGGAGCGCGTTTAGGCATTTTAATCACCAACAATATCCGACACTCTCTATTCGAGCATCTCCAAAGCCTTTCAATGGAGTTTTTTGGGCGACGTTCAGCCGGGGATATTGTCAATTGTCTCATCGCCGATGTCCAAAAGGTGGAAAATGGTGTAATTACAATGGGGCTGACAGTCGCTGTTTTACAACTGTCTAACTTCCTATTTTCTCTGGTTTTCCTTTTCTTCCTCAACTGGCAATTAGCCCTGCTCAGTTTAATCGGTTTAACCCTCTGTACCATTGCCCCAGCAAAAATTGCCAGCCTTGCCACCGAAGTCGGCTATAAGTTGCTGCAAAAAGAAGGACAGATTGCCAGCGTCGTCGAAGAGAATATCCTCTCGCAAACCGTTGTCAAGATATTCGGGCTGGAAAACCAAATGAGTAAGGATTTTTCCAGGGATTTGAATGACTTAAAATAGGTTTATGTCCGGGCAACCTTTCTCTCCTACTTAGTGCAGAAAGTTCCCATGATTGGTTTTGTCATGACGCAGCTTATCGTTTTAAGTATTGGTGCAGTGATGACCTACAGGAATATAATTTCTGTAGGAACTCTTACCTCTTTTCAAGTTTTAATGGTAGGTTTGAATCTCAATATTCTTGGTTTAACTTCGTCAATACCTGCATTTATTGATGGAGTGGCCGGGCTGCAACGCATCAGCGATATCTTATCAGAAACTCCGGCGATTCAGGATGCACCGGGTGCGATTGATTTACCTCACTTTTTCAGTGATATTAACTTTGACAATGTTACCTTTAGCTACTCCCAACATAGAGGAGGAGTTAAAAATCTATCCCTCAAGATTCGCCAAGGAGACTTCGCGGTATTTGTCGGTGAAAGTGGAGCCGGCAAAAGTACAATTGTCAACTTGCTAACGCGATTTTATGACCCGGATAAAGGACGCATTCTGTTTGATGGAATTGATTTGCGTCATGCAACAGTACGCTCTCTCCGTTCTCAAATTGGACTGGTTTCTCAGGAGGTAATTCTCTTTAATTGCTCGGTGCGAGAAAACATCCGCATGGGCTATCTCGAAGCCACTGACGAACAAGTCGAAGCCGCGGCCAAAGCCGCCGAGATTCACAAATTTATTTTGTCCTTACCCCAAGGCTACGACACACCAGTTGGTGACAGGGGCGGACAGTTATCAGGGGGACAACGGCAAAGAATCGCTTTAGCTAGAGCCTTGGTGAGAAATCCAGCAATTCTGATTCTGGATGAAGCCACATCCGCCCTTGACCCCGCCACAGAAGCCGAAATCCTCGCCACCATCGAGCGCATCACCAAAGAACGCACCGTAATTTTGATTACCCACCGCATGGCCCATGCCTTGCGTGCGGATGTCATGTACGTGCTGGAAAACGGCAGCTTGGTTGTTAGCGGTTGACACACACATTTGACCTCTACTGAATATTTTGGAGTTAAAAATTATGACCAGCACAAATGATTACAAATGGCTAATTCCCTCTTCTGCCAACCTAGGCTCGAAATCTCTTGAAGAAGAGAAAGCTCTCTGGGATAAAAACCACGAAGATTATACCAACACCGCTTTCAGCATCACCCAAGACCCCAAAATCTGCAAAAACTTAATCCGTCCAGAGCGTTCTCCCGGCTATGATATTCCCAACTCGCCTGATATCAAAGTCCTAATTCCCGGTTGCGGCTCGGAAATTTATCTTCAGAAAACCTTACTAGAATTTTGCCCCCAAATTGGACAAATCTACTGTACCGATTTTTCCAAAACAGCCATTGAAAAAGCACAAGGACACTGGAAAACAGCAGATGGAGATTCCCGACTCAACAATCAGCAAATCGTGTTTGAGCAAGTAGACTCCACGCGAATCACCGAACAAAAACCGGAGTGGAACGAGAAATTTGATTACGTCCTACTCGCAAATTCCGTGGTTTCCAGTGAGGATAAAACCAATCGCGAGATGATTCGGGAATTTGGTAAAGTTCTCAAGCCAGGTGGCAAGATATACGGATATTTTCCAACCACCTTATGCTTCTTAGAAATTGCCTATTTTAGTCGCAAACACGCTCACTGTGTTACAGAGGGATTTATCGATGTCTACGGCAATAAAGTTTGGGATGCTGAGTGGCAAGAGGCTCAGATTTATTACACTCCTTTGCGGTTAAATCGCATCTTTAAAGAAGCGGGATTGCAACAACTCAGTTTGGAGATGCAGTTTTTGGACTATGAGCCTTTTGTTTCCATGTTTAAAGAGATGATAGCTCATGACGACCCGGATATCTTTCTCTGGCATCTTCTAGTTCGTTATGAAAAATAGGACTTAGGGATTTGGGCGAAGCATCTGGCTTGATGCTTCGTTTCACTCAGCATGACACATAGGCTTTGCGTAATTAGGGACACCGCCCCGTGCCCTTCTTGGTGTCAACTTAACGTCAAACGTAGTACGGGTAAACTGTCTGACGATTAGGGCTCGATCCCCCCTAGCCCCCCTTAAGAAGGGGGGGACAAGAATCTTCTTAAAGTCAACCCCTACTCCCCTTCTTAAGGGGGATTTAGGGGGATCTAGACTCAGGTAAAAACGAGATTTCTCAAGGGTTTCAGTCTTAAGTTGACACGCTTTGGGCATTGCCGTGTCCCTACTGAAAAAAAACCGCCCACAATACTGTCAGCGGGGGGTTGTGGTTGAGGTCAAACTATATAATTAGGACTTACGCATTGACAAAAAATATCATCTATGTAGTCTAGATAATGGCATCGTTGTGAAGGTTGGCAAAAATATGCTCACGGAC
>NZ_JAUBUB010000180.1:0-5438 GCF_036705265.1 Microcoleus sp. B4-C2 | reverse complement strand
GCGAATGTCGGAAAACAACACCGACATTTCTAACTGCACTTGGTCGCCCAATTCCACATCAATAATGCTTGATTTCTCTAAAAACTGGAGGAATTGATTGGGAACGAAGCGCTCATAAGCTTTGTTGAGTAGAAACAGTTCAGCGGTAAATCTGATTCGCTCTGTTTCCGCTTTTTTGCGATCCGTGATATCTTGAAAGGCTACAATTGCATAAGAAATATTGTCCTTTTCATCATAGATGGGAGTACCCCAAGCCTCGATCGGAATAATCTTGTTGCCTTGGTGGATTTCCATATCCTCAGCGGTGGCACTTTCGCCCCTCAACGCTCGCACAATCGGCAATTCAGCAGAGGAATATTCCCGATCTGTACCAGCTTTATACACTTGATAAACCTCGGATATTTGTTCGCTGGTGACGTTAGGAATAACTCCTTTACCTAATAATTGAATAGCAACACGATTATTATAGTAAGGTTTGCCAGAAGCATCCAGCACTGACACCCCGACTGGAATTGCTTCTAAAAATTGAGTCAGCCTGTTTTCACTTTCGCGGATTTCTGTATAGAGTTGAGAATTTTGAATCGAGATAGCCGCTTGTCCCGATAACAGTTTTAATAGTTCCACTCTTTCAGGGGTAAAAGCTCCGGCTGTTAGGTTATTTTCTAGGTAAACAATACTAATAATTTGAGATTGGTTAATCAGCGGCACGCATAAAATTGATTTGGGCTGATTTTTTCGGATGTAGGGGTCGTTGGTAAATTGTCCCTCTCGGACAGCATCATCAAGTACCACGCTTTCTTGAGTACGACTCACATAATTGACAATGGCGGAGGAAAGTTCTTGACAGGTTTCAACGGGGATTGACTGCAACACGGTGACTTGTTCGGAGTTTATGGATCCTTCAGCTTCAACTAATAGCTTTGCCTGGTTTGATAAAATGAGATATCCTCTTTGCGCCCCCGCATTCTCAATCAAAATTTTCATCAAGTTAGACAGTAGTTTATCCAGCAAAATTTCACCTGAAATTGCGGTCGCTGCTTTCATTACTGTGGTTATATCTAAGTTAGTAGCCAAACCAGTGGTCGTCACTTTTGCGCTAGCTTTAGTGTTTTTTATTCCCACCTGAATAGGTTTTAATAAGGGGGAGTATCGCCTTTCTAAATCTTTTATTTTAGCAGTAGATCCCCATTGGATATAACAATAATACGCCTCAATCATGTAGAGTTGGGCCAATTTTTCTTTATCCCATTCTAGGTAAAATTTGGCTGCGAGTTCGTTGGCAAGGGCTTCTTCGTTGAGAAATTGATTTTCTTTAGCGAGGGAGATGGCGCGATCGTACATTTCAATCGCCTCAGCTTTATTACCCAACACCCGTTGCCGTTCTGCCTCAACTAAATACCATTTATGCAGATAATTCATCGGAGCATTTTGCGCCCACTCTTCGAGGGTGGTTCGATCAATTTCTACTAAGCCAAGAATTTCTGTTTGCTCAATTGCTTGCTGTGTGGGGAAGAGTGCCAAGTTTGTCAGAGCTGCATAGAAATGGAAAATGGGAACAAGAACTAATCCCGATACTGCCATTAAATACTGTTTGGCTTGAGCAATGTAGTCGATCGCAGCCGTGTAATTGCCATAGCAGTAAGCAAGCAGCAGTTTGTAGATGTAGGCAGTAGCGATCGCCGTGAATTCATTAACCTCATGGTGTTTAGGAATCATCACCGTTTCATCGTAGGCAGAGCCGATTAAGCAATCCGACAGAATCCCGTCTTCCCTCAAGTTCAACACCATCTGCTGCGTCATATCTAAATAAACCTGAGCAGAATATTGCTTTACCTGCGCCATGACAGCACTGTAAGCTGCTATTTCGGGTTCCCAGGTATCCAGTTCTACCCCACTGAAAAAGTTGGTATGAAAGTAAAAACCTAGGTTGTTGCCAGCGTGTAGAAAATCGCCAGTTTCTATGCTAGCCGTATAGCCCTCTTTCAGTGTTGATATCGCTGCTCTCATAGCTTCCTGATGATGCTGAATCATGGCCCCAAACAGAACTAAAATGACGGGCTTGAATTCCTGAATATTAAAGTGTTCGAGCAATGAGAGTGCTAATTTGCCAAAGGCATAGCCAGTTTCTACTTGTTTCAAAAAACTACACAACACTATACCGTGAATTCCATACCCCTCGCTTGATGCCGGTGCATTTCCAAAAGAGAGCGATAAACTCACCATTGTCGAGCTAAGCAGTGGTAGTAATTCTGGCAGTCCCTGGTAAATGGGTGAAATTAACATTCCTAACAGTTGCATAGTTGCCTGAGTATGAAGATCGGTCATCACAGGCAGGTTAATCAATTCTTCTACCCTTCTTCCCTGGAGTTGACTGGCAAGGGTTTGTAGAGCTTTGTTAATCAAAGCTTCGTCAGGTTCGGGAGGCAGTTCAACTCCTAATTGCAAGAGTGCATCTCTACCCACTGCGATCGCCTCCAACATCTTGCCCTGGGCTGCATGAGTAGCGATTTGAATTTCGTAAATTTTAATTTTGTCTAAAATCGTCTTAGCTTCTTGCAATACCAATGCTGCCATCTGTTCCATACCCTCAAAGTCAGCATTCAAATAGGCAGCTTCGGTAGCAGCAACATAGAGATTCAGGGTCAATTCATACTGAAGAAGCCAGCAGTTGGCTGTTAGTAGATCAATCCCTGTTTGCAGATAGACCATTGCGGCTGCGTAGGCGGTAGAATTTCTGGCCTTACCTCCCGCTTCTAAGTTGAGTAGGGCTAAGGCTTCTCGTTCGCTTAATTGATTGATTAACTCAATTCCTTGATTTAAATGCCCCACAATATCAAAGAGTTTTTCTTCTCTTTCTATGTCCGAATATTTGTGTAGGAGTAACTGTCCAATTTTGAGATGAGTAGCTTTTTTTTTGTTTTCGGGTATTAGGGAATAAGCTGCTTGCTGGACGCGATCGTGCAGGAACTTATAAATTGGGTTAGCCACAGACTCAGTAGGGGATTGAGCATCTGTTTGAAGGAAGTTATAGCCTTGTTTTATCAGTATAATAAGTCCTTCTTGCAAGGCTTTCCAGAGTGCTGATTCCGTTTCTTCTGGTAATTCTTCGCTGACTATTGCCAATGTCTCTAAATCAAACTGTGCCCCAATGCAAGCCGCCAACTTGAGAACATTCTGAGTTTCTTTCGGCAACTTCTGCAATTGCGCCGCCATAAACTCCACCACATCCGAGGCGTGGGTAAGTCTAGCTTGAGCAATATCGCACTGCCACCCCCCTTTACTTCCCCCCTTAGTAAGGGGGGACACAGGGGGGTCAAAGATAATTTGACCATCTTCATACAGCGACTTGAGGAATTGAGTCGAGAAAAAGGGATTACCTTGGGTTTTTTGATAAACCAATTCTGTCAATGGCCCGGCAAAGGATAAATTACAAATCAGCGTATCTGCTACCAACTGATTGAGATCTGCTAAACTCAACGGTTGCAAGGTAATCGTATTCACTACTGCCCCAGACTTCACAATCTCATCCACAGTCAACATAAACGGATGAGTCGGTGATACCTCATTATCCCGATAAGCACCCAATACTAACAGATGGCCCGTATCTTCCATCAACAGTTGTAATAACTTCAAAGATGCGGAATCTGCCCACTGCAAATCGTCCAAAAATATCACTAATGGATGTTCGGCGGTGGTAAATACTTGCACAAATTTCTGCATCAGCAGATTGAAGCGATTTTGGGCGGCACTCCCGGACAATTCTAGTGCAGGAGGTTGAGCGCCAATGATGTGTTCTAATTCAGGAATTACGTCAATCAAGACTTGCCCACTCTCGCCTACTGCGGTGAGAATCATGGTTTTCCATCTGTGTAACTGAGCGTCACTTTCTGATAATAATTGTCCCATCAATTCGCGAAATGCTTGCACAAATACACTAAAGGGAATATTGCGTTGAAATTGGTCGTATTTGCCTTTGATAAAATAGCCACGCTGTCGGGCGATCGGCTTGTGAACTTCGTTCACTACTGCGGTTTTACCAATCCCAGAAAAGCCAGCTACTAGCATCATTTCACTGCCGGATAAATGCGATCCCCCCCCGCCCAGGGCGGGCACGGGGGCACCGCCCCTACTAACGGAGTCACATGAAGCCCCATTTATTAAGGGGGGCTGGGGCGATCGTCTTGATGCAATCCGTTCAAAAGCAGCTAATAGATTATCAACTTCACTTTCCCGGCCGTATAACTTTTCGGGTATCAGGAAACGGTCTGTAATATCTCGCTTTCCCAAGTCAAATTCTTCTATGCTATCGGTTTGTTGTAATTGAAGCAGACACATTTCTAAATCATGCTTTAGCCCCCCGGCTGTTTGATAGCGGTTTTCTGCGTTCTTCGCCATCAGTTTACTGACAAGTTGAGACACAATTAGGGGAATTTTTGGCTCTATTTCGTGCGGAGGAACTGGCTGTCTAGCAATGTGGCAGTGAACAAGTTCTAAAGTATCTTCAGTCTCGAAAGGTAGTTTTCCTGTCAGCAATTCGTAGAATGTGACACCGAGAGAGTAAAAGTCAGTACGGTAATCGAGAGTGCGATTCATTCTCCCCGTTTGTTCTGGTGAAATATACGCTAATGTGCCTTCTAAAATGTTGGGGTTTTTCAGGGTGGGCGTTTCTCGCGTTAGCTGAGTGGATATGCCAAAATCAATAATTTTTAATTGTTCTGTTTCCGGGTTGTAAACAATATTTGAGGGATTAATATCTTTGTGGATGATGTTGGCGCTGTGAATTTGCCCTAAAATTTCAGTTGTGGCGATCGCAATTTGTAAAAATTCTTCAAGAGTAAAGGAGCGCTGCTGCATCCAAATTGTCAAGGATTCCCCGCCAAAGTCCTCAACAAACATCACGAGGCTATTTTGGTATTTTTGCAAGTCATAGACTCGCACGACTCCCGCCTCTTTCAACTCTTGGGTGATGCGGTATTCGGTGCGGTAGCGCACCAATTCTTGAGGTGTGGGGTAGCTTTCTTTGAGGAGTTTGAGGATAATTGGCTCTTTATCTGCTTCCCGAATGGCCCGGTAAACCAGAGAGTTGGCGCTTTCATAGAGAAGTGTCTGGACGGCAACGCCTGGAATCGAGAGCATATTGGTTTTTTTTGCTAAAAATTAAAGCTAACTCAAAACGCACCAGCTTTCTGTATACAATAGCGCGTTAGAAACGAAAAATTTTTGTTTTTGTAACAAATGTTTAGTTTTTCCGGTAACAGCCTGCAAATACTTTGGGGTAGCCCCGATCGCGATCGCCTAGTTTGTAGAGTGTCTCAACAGTCGATCGCACTTTTGGTGTAATTTTCAGGTATAGCAACCGCTTAATGTAAATTGTGTAGCCTGTCTTTGATTTTTGTGCGAGTCAACAATGCAGACTCACAGCGTTCCCAGTAAATTTT
>NZ_JAUBUB010000179.1:0-5445 GCF_036705265.1 Microcoleus sp. B4-C2 | reverse complement strand
CCCGCCCGTCCAAAAAGGAGGGGCGGGACGCCCATCCCACTTTCAAGAGTGGAAGTTATTTAATTCTCATTCCATATTAGGTAGCAGCTTCTCACCCTCAAACCTAACGATTGCCAGAGCTGGTCGGAGGCTCGATTTCCGGCGGTTCGGGAGGGGGAGATTCAGACTCAGGAGGATTCAGCGACTCCTCCCAAACTTTGATTTGCGATCGAGCTTGCTCAAAAGCCCGAGTACCCGAAGGAATTTTCTTCAAAGTCGCGATCGCCCCAGCCAGATCCGACGACGACTCTTCCACACCAAGCGCCAAAATCCGCTGACTCCACTCATCAATCGCCTCACTCGCCTGCCACCGGAGCGAACTCGACTCCGGAACCTGACTTGCCAGCGCAATAGCCGTTTGCAGAGCCTCCGCAGTCCCCGCTCTGGCCGTCTGACGGGCGTTCTGCAAATTTTGCTCGCCCTGAAATTGAGCCTCCCAAGTCCGAATGTTCGATCGAGCTTCCTGATAAAGCACCCGTCCCGATCGAATCCGGCGCGCCATCTCAATTGCCCCCGCCAAATTGCCGGCCGCCGCTAGCTGCTGAGCTCTATCCAAAAACGGCTGGTCAACAAGCCGCTGTCTCCTCTCGATCCAAGCTTGAATTTTGGCTTGAGCTTCCACGTAAAGCGCCCTACCTCTACCGATCCGAGAAGCTTGAGCAACGGCGGCTTCCAGAGCATTCGGATCGCCCATACTCGCCAAATCGTTCGCTCTTTGCAAATACGGACTGTCTTCGAGCAGCTCGATTTGACGGCTCAAGGTGCTAATTTGACGGCGAGCTTCCGAAGCGCGGGGATTTGATTCCGGGACTGTTTGCAATTGCGCGATCGCAGCCCTCAAATCATTTACCCCACCAGGCGCCGCCAGCCTGCTTGCCAAATCCAAAACTTTGACATCAGCCATTTCTTGCTGCCAGCGACCGACTAAATCTTGAGCTTGTTTGTATAAAGGGCGGCCGGAGTTCAACTTTTGAGCAATCTCGATCGCCTTGGAGAAACCCTCAACAGAGCCAGTCAAAGCCTGAGAAGTAGCATTCGCCAACTCATTAAAATCCTGTACTTGTTCCCTTAAATTTGCCGACTCTGGAATCTTATTAGCGATCGCCATCGCCTCCTGCCAATCCCCTGCTTGCAATCGTTTTTGGGCGATCTCCAGAATTTTCTTGCTAAATTCCGCGATCGCCTTATTGGCAGCTTGATACAAATAACTGTTTTGATCAATTCCCTGAGCCAGCTTAATCCCCGTCACCAGATTGTCGAGACCTCCCTCGGAGGCTGTATTTCGGGCTTTTAGCAACTTATTGCCCTCCGCCTTAGTCGTCTGAATTAGCTTAGTCAATTCCTCGTACTTAGCCGATTCCCAGAAAGTATTTCCCAAATCCAAAAGCAGAGTAGCTTGGCTGAAAGCCAGCGGCCACTCTTCCTGACGCAAGTGGTCTTCCGCCGTGCGGTAAATTTTCTCTGCATCGCTCCATATCGACTGCCACTTTTCAATCTGCTTTTCCATCTTCGGGTAAGCCGGAACGTTTTTAGGAACCTTACGAGCGAGGGCAATCGCCTCATCCAGCTTTCCTTCTTGGAAACTAGCATTTCCCAGCCTAATAATATCCTCCGACCACCGATCGATTTGAGTGTTAATTCTCGGCCGCAGCGGATGGTTTTGTGGCAAAGCATTCACTAATTCGATCGCCCTGAGCAAATCATCCGCCGTCCGCTTGCTTGCTGCTTCTTGAGCACAAAAAAAGCGATCGTTAGCAGAAGCCGTCGGCCAAAAAATCTTTGAGCAATTTGACTGCGATGTCAGGTTGAGCAAAGACGCAATTGCCACAAACCCCATACCCACCGATAGCATCAAACTCAGCGCCAGCCAAAACTGCCACTTATTCGACCAGTTCCGCCACAACGGATTGTGTTCCCCCGGCGGCTGCGAGTTTTCCCCAGACAAATTCGGCGGTAGTTCCAGATGCCCTCCCGGCAGTTTTCCCGAAGTAACCAACTCTCGGAGCTCTTTAAGTCGTTGGGCCCGGTTTTTCCTTGCTGGTAAGCGCACCAGCGACGAAGTATCCTTTGTTGACTCCAAGGATTCTGATGCAGACCAACGGCCTGGTATTTTGCGATCTTGACTCATATCCTCACCACAAACAGCAACCAGCCAGCGTTAGTTATTTAAAAACTGCGAGCGCTGCTATCAACTGCTCTATAAAATGTATTCATCACTTTTACATACTCCCGTCGGCCCCAGACTGCAAGAGCCGATCGCCAAACCGCCAAAATCAAAATTTCGTGATTAGGTAATTGATAATGCGTAATTGGCAATTGGTCAAGGCCGGCATCCCTAACTCGCACTCAATAAAGCCAATTACACATTATCGTCTCAAGAACCGGAGTTTGATCGCAAATCGCCGATCAGTTCCGCAAGCTGATCGCTGCTAGCTTGGTAAACCTCGTTGCAGAAATGGCACGTAGCCTCAGCCCCGCCATCTTTTTCAATCATGTCTTGGAGTTCCGCTTCGCCCAACATTTTCAAAGCTCCCAAAACTCGATCGAACGAACAGCCACAGTGAAAGCGCACCATCTGAGTTTCCGGGAAAATTTCCAGGCCCATATCTCCCAGTAACTCTTCGAGAATCTGGTGCAGCGTTTTGCCCGATCGCAGCAGCGGCGTAAAGCCCGACAATTGAGCAACTCTAGATTCTAAAGTTTGCACCAATTTTTCGTCCGTTGCCGCCTTCGGCAGAACCTGCAACAGCACACCCCCAGACGCTTCTACCCCGCCCGCCCCCACAAACACCCCCAAAACCAGAGCCGAAGGCGTTTGCTCCGAGGTTGCCAAATAGTGAGTCAGATCGTCGCCAATTTCGCCGGAAACCAATTCTACCGTACTGGAATAAGGGAAGCCATATCCAACGTCCCGCACCACGTACAAATACCCGTCACCTATTGCCCCGCCGACATCGAGTTTGCCTTTAGCATTGGGCGGTAATTCCACTTCGGGATTGTCCACATAACCTCGAACTGTTCCATCGAGTCCCGCATCAACCAGAAGCCCGCCCAGCGGCCCATCTCCTTTGATGCGAATGTTGACTCTCGATTCGGGCCGCTTCATGCTGGAGGCGAGTAACAGCCCCGCCGACATTGTGCGGCCGAGGGCGGCTGTAGCCACGTAGGAGAGCTTGTGCCGCTGTCTTGCTTCTTCGGTGAGGCGGGTGGAAATGACGCCTACAGCGCGAATTCCGCCCTCTGCGGCTGTAGCGCGAATTAATTGATCGGCCATGAAAAACCTTACTTTGTCTTTTGATACCTTCTTGAACTATTTTATAAGTTCTTGAAGGTTGTGGCAGCAGAGAGCAGCAGTTGACTCGGCGGGCCTATCCGTGCGATCGAACTTCCGAACTCCCCTCTGTTTTCTTTTTGACCTTGATTAACCGACTATTTATTAATAAATATTCGACAGATTGTTAAACTTAAATATTTAGGAAATATGTCATAAATAAGGATTGCACTTATTTTGCAAAACCCAGCGTTTGCTCAGTCATTTTATATAGCGGTTCTCAGGAAAGTAAGGTACTCTTCCTGTTTTGCCAATGCCCTATGCCCTATGCCCTATGCCCTATGCCCAAGAACACCTCATGTTACTGAGAAAGGCTATAACAACTAATGACTAATGACTAATGACTAATGACTAATGACTAATGACTAATGACTAATGACTAAAGCTTATCTTGGCGCTAACCAGACGATTACCAAACCTTTACCTTGGCCGGTTAGAGTCAGAGGCGTAGGTCTCAGACCAATGTTTTTTAGCTGGAAATAAGGGATATGCCACCAACATCCAAAGCACTTTTAGCGGAAATCCAGCATAACACAGGAGCGAGTCGAAACTTGCATTTTTATGCTAAGGGCGAAACCATTCCTATGATGTCGCAAGGTCTTTGGCGAGTCTGTCAAGGTCTAGCACAACTGAGTACGCTTTATCCAAACGGGGAAGAAGGACTTTTGGGTTGGGTTGGGCCTTCGATGTGCTTCGGTTTGTGGTTGACAAGCTTGCAGACTTACCGAGCTACGGCGACATCGGATGTTTATTTGATGTGGTATTCTATGGTGGAAATCGAAGCTTCTCCTCAATTAGCTCACGAGTTGCTGCCTCAAATGGTACGGCGGCTGCGGCAAATGGAAGCAATTTTAGCGATCGCCGGACAGCGGCGAGTAGATGACCGTTTGTATCAGCTACTGCTATTATTGCAACAGGAATTCGGTCAGCCTGTGGTGGAGGGAACTCGTTTGAATATCCGCTTGACACATCAAGATATTGCTAATGCGATTTGCACGACGCGGGTAACAGTAACTCGAATGCTGGGAAAATTGCAGCAGCAAGGGTTAATCAGTCGAGATGGCGATCGGCATTTAATTCTTAACAAAGATGTTTTTGCGTCCAGATCCGATTTGTTTGGCTGCAACCCTCAAGCTGTGTAGCAAGCGCAGAAAAAAATCTTATTCTGCTTCGCCAATCAGCGTAAACGCGGCCCAATCTTGCGGATTTGGGTGCATCTTCATTGTCATCAGCATCGCTTGCCGCAAAGCTTGAGCTTTATTCGGGTTTTTCTGTAATTGGCGATAGAATTCTGCCATTAATTCCGCTGTCGGCTCATCGGGCACTAACCACAGAGAAACGATAATACTAGAAACTCCAGCACTAATTAAAGCACGAGATAACCCAAGCACACCATCACCGGTGAGTTTTCCTCTGCCAGTATTGCAAGCACTTAATACCACTAATTCAGCATTTAATTTTAAATCCAAAATTTCGCTCGAAGTCAGCAATCCATCATCATTTCCTGATGGAGCAAGGGCGATCGCTCCCGGTAAATCTCCCCTCTTCACTTCATTGAGTAATCCGTGAGTTGCCAGATGAATAATTCGGGCTTTTAGCATCTGTTGAGTAATCGATGCTTTAGTCGCTTGAGAGCCTGTAATCGGTTTAGTATTCAGAAGTTGGGCAATTGTAATTGCTTCTTGTTCACTGCCCGGTAAGGGATCTAATTGGCGCGGCGGGTTGCCAATTTTGGGCATGGTTGGATTGCCGACGACGAGGTTATTTTGCAGAGAAAGTTGTCGGACTTTTTGCCGTGATTGGCGGGTTAACTTCAAAATTTGAATGGCGGGAGCACTGAGGATGGTATGTTTTTCAATCAGATATTGACCTGTCGGATCTTGTAAGGCGGCAAAGGGAACTAAAAACAGGGATTGATGGGGAATGAAGATGACCGGAGCATTCGGGTCAGTAGGTAAAAGATCGGCAATGGGTTGAATCAGTAGTTGATAACTTTGCTGTTATACCAATTTTATATGAAGTTGCATAGAATAAAGATAGTGTTTAGAGGGCATCAGTGATGACACGCCAACTGA
>NZ_JAUBUB010000178.1:0-5547 GCF_036705265.1 Microcoleus sp. B4-C2 | reverse complement strand
GAGCGCGAGCGGACTCGAGCCGCTCGCGCTCGACTATTATAATTTACTTGGGGACAATTAATCCACCCTGCCTAGCCCCCCTTAACAAGGGGGGGACAAGAGTCTTCTCTTTAGTCCCCCTTATTAAGGGGGATGCGAGGGGGATCTAGACTGGGGTAAAAGCGATATTTATCAACAGTTTTAGTCTTAAGTTGATACGAATGAGCAGTGCCGTTTCCCTACTGTAATGTTTATGGAGAATAGCGGGCTCGAACCGCTGACCCCTACAATGCCATTGTAGTGCTCTACCAACTGAGCTAATTCCCCTTTCTTTTCGCGCTCTCAATCATGCCTTAACTGACCAATATTTGTCAAGCTTTTTGGGGAAATTAGTTTTGAGCCTTCGGCTGGCAAGGCTTTCGGCTTTTTTTCCACAAAACTCTCCTCGCTTCTGGACAATGGTCAATCGCCTACTATCATTTAGTAAGTGTGTTGGGATATTTCGCTCAAATGGCTCAAACAAGACCCCATGAGGAAGTAGACGACTAGCAGAGCGGCGGCTGAGACCGCAACTAGGGTGCCGGCTAGCATTAGTGAAAATTCCCGTTGCGCGATCGCCTCTTGCATCAAGTGCAAAGACCAGGCAACGAGGGCAACGTCAATTATTAAAATAGGAACCAGCATAAGTTACGATTTGTAACAGCTTACCTATTGTAACAAAACTTTTCGCTTCGTGCAGATCAGCTCACCTGTATTTAACTTTTGCTGTAAAACCCGAAGGGAGCAGCGGAAAGCGGGTGAGAAAAAATTATAGCTTTTGGTGATAATTACAATATGCAAAGTAAATGAGAGCTAGCTCAGCCTTAGATGTGGCGTTTTTGACTCTTGAGCGATCGATTAAGAGCCCGATAGCTGCGCTTCACACGCTTTTTTGAGGGGGTAGGGTGCGTTAGCGAAGCCCGCCCCTACGGGGGCTACGCCAACGAAGAGGATCGACCTTTGAGTATAACTGATTTGATAGCAGTGCGATCGCACCCTGACCCGATTGAATGTTGGTAAAATATGTGTACTTTTAATTAAAATAAAATGAACGGCTGTTGAGGATAAAAACTATGTTAACCCAAACTCAAAAACTCTACTCGCCAGAGGAATATTTGGCACTAGAGGAAGTGGCCGAGTCCAAAAGTGAATATATTGATGGCGAGATAGTTCCTATGACTGGTGGTACTCCAAATCATAATGATATTGCGGGCAATTTTTATGCTCATTTAAAATTTGCTCTCAGGGGGCAAAACTATAAGGTTTTTATCGGTGACTTACGGTTGTCGATACCGCGCTATCATCTCTATACTTATCCAGATGTGATGGTGGTTCAAGGCGAACCAGTGCTTTTAGACGATCGCACAGATACAATAATTAATCCTTTGATGATTGTTGAAGTTTTGTCAAAAAGTACGAAAAATTACGATCAAGGGGATAAGTTTGATTATTATCGCTCGATTCCTGAGTTTCGAGAATATATTTTAATCGATCAGTATAAATTTTATGTCGAGCAGTTTGTCAAGACTTCGGAAAATAAGTGGCTTTTAAGTGAATACGAATCGGCAGATGCAGTGCTGGCTTTGTCTTCGCTGCCGTTTCAAATTCAATTGGGCGACATTTATGAAGGGATTAGATTTGAAACGACTCCCGCTAGTTAGGATTTCACAACCGCTTTTTTGTTTGCTGTAACATTAACTCGATCGCCTTTTCAACTTTATGACAAATCGCTCTACTCGCGCCCTTTTTCACAGCAAAACACTCAACACTGCTTTGCGTGCTTTTAGCTTTCCGCAAGATATGGAAGTGCGCCACCAAAAATTGGGAACGTGGATTGCTGCACTTAAAACGGGTACGTTAGACGAAGTTAAAGAAGTTTCCCTGCACGGCAGTTTTATTAATGATATTTTTCAGGATATTTTGGGATATTGCTCGGTAATTCAAGGTGGGGGGAAAGCTTGGGAAATTAACGCGGAACAAACGATATCTGATGGCGGCGGTTCTGCTGACGGGGCGATCGGCTTTTTTACCGCTGCTGGCAATCCTAAAGGCAAAGCCGTGTCCCTGCAAGGTAAAGTGATTGCTCCGATCGAACTCAAGGGAGCGAAAAATGATTTAGACCGTCCCGCATCCGGGCGAACCGAATCAGCAGTTGACCAAGGTTGGCGCTACGCTAATTATACACCCGATTGTCGCTGGATTATTGTCTCGAATTATCGAGAGTTGCGACTTTATCATACCAATAAAACTCCCGCTTATTACGAACAATTTTTTGTGGCTGACTTGGCGGATATTGCAGCTTTTAAGCGGTTTTACTTTCTGCTGTGTCGCCGCAATTTTTTGCCTAAAAACCAAGAGCAAACAGGTTCTGTTATTGACAGACTGTTAAAAGACTCTGACGAAGCTCAAGAGGAAATTACCAATAAATTATATCAAGAGTACAAAGCAATTCGACTCGCTCTCGTTAAACATTTTCGCTTTTCTGGGCCGCAGGATATCCCCAACCGCGATCGCGTACTCATCGAAAAAGCTCAAAAAACCTTAGACCGCGTTTTATTCATTGCTTTTTGTGAAGATAAAGGGCTGCTGCCGCGAAACACCCTCAGCAACGCTCACGACCACACAGACCAATACAATCCTAAATTAATTTGGGAAAATTATCAATCTGTATTTCGCTGGGTAGATGTGGGAAATGATGACCCTCCTGTACCGGGATACAACGGCGGTTTATTTAAATTCGATCCGGTTTTAGACGCACAATTGACTGTGCCAAATCCCTTATGCACTCAGCTTAAGAATTTGACGCGATTTGATTTTGATACCGAAGTTTCCGTCGATATTTTGGGGCATATTTTCGAGCAGTCTGTTACAGATTTGGAAGAATTAAATGCTGAAACTACCGGACAGGAATACAATCAGAAAAAAGGCAAGCGAAAAACTCAAGGTGTGTTTTACACGCCAGCTTTTATTACTCAGTATATTGTCGAGGTTTCTCTCGGCGGCTATTTGCAGCGGCGAGAGCAAGAATTGCGCGATTTATTCCTAATGGGCGAAGTTGCTGAAGACTCGGTTCAGCCACCAAAGAAAACTGCAATTAAGTTTTGGAAAGCGTATCGAGACGAGGTGCTGCAAAAAACGCGCGTCATCGATCCGGCGTGCGGTTCGGGTGCTTTTTTGATTGCGGCTTTTGATTATTTGATGCAGCAGTACGAAAGAGTCGATCGCGAATTGAATGCTTTGGGGTATAAGCCAAAAGACGGCAACTCGCTGGAATTTGACAGAAGCATTTTAAGCAACAACCTGTACGGCGTAGATTTGCTGCCGGAATCGGCGGAAATTACCAAACTTTCCCTGTGGTTGAAGACGGCCCAAGCTGGTAAAACGCTGACTTATTTGGATGATAATATTAAAGCGGGAAACTCGATCGTCGCTGACAGTAATGTAGCAGATACAGCGTTTGATTGGCAAGCTGAATTTTCCCAGATTTTTGCTGATGGCGGTTTTGATGTTGTCCTTGGCAATCCGCCTTATGTGCGGCAGGAGTTGCTGTCTCCAATTAAACCATACTTGCAAGCAAATTATGAATCCTATAATGGCGTAGCAGACCTTTATACTTATTTTTATGAACTCGGGTTAAACATTCTAAAACCGGGTGGAGTGCTTTCGTATATTGTCACAAATAAATGGCTGAGGTCGGGATACGGCGAACCTCTACGCAAGTTCTTTGCCAGTCAAGGTTTACTAGAGCAAATTATTGATTTCGGACACGCGCCAATTTTTGAGGAGGCTGATACTTTTCCCTGTATTGTCGCAGTCAGAAAACCTAACGCTTCTCTATGTATCTCTGAAACTGAAAGCGAGATTGAGCCAGGTAAATCTGAACCTAATTCGCCTGTGATTGTTTGTCCGGTTCCGCGCGAGGAACTTGCTAATATCAACCTTACACAATATGTTCAACAACACGGTTATAAAATTTCGCGAGATCGTTTCACTGCGACTGCTTGGAGTCTGGAACCTCCTGCTGTTGATGAGTTGATGCAGAAAATAAAACAAGTGGGAGTTCCGCTAAAAGATTTTGCAGGCGTTAAGCCTTTATATGGCATAAAAACAGGATTTAACGAAGCTTTTTTGATTGATGAAGCTACTAAAAATAGTCTCGTTCAAGCAGACCAGAAATCTGCTGAAATTATCAAGCCTTATTTACGAGGTCAAGATATTAAACGCTGGAGTCCAGAGTGGGCAAATCTTTGGATTATTTTGCTGAAATCTAGCAGCGATAGTGTATGGCCGTGGAGTAAAGCAAACGATCAAGCAGAGGAAGTATTTGCACAAACATTTCCATCGGTATATAAGTATATGAAGCCGATGCAAGAAAAACTGTCTAAGCGTTCCGATCAAGGGCGTTACTGGTGGGAACTGCGTAGCTGTGCCTACTATAACGTTTTTCAAGAACCAAAAATTATCACTCAAGATTTGGCTACTTATTCTTGGTTTTGCTTCGTCGATCAAGAGGTATACCCAGTGAATACTTGCTATCTATGGCCAACAGGAAATCTTTATATGCTTGGGTGGCTGTGTTCGCCAATAACTTGGTGGATTTGTCACCACACTTTGCAAAAAGGGATCAATGACACACTGCGAATGTTTAGAGAACAGGTAGAAACTTTACCCATCGCACCACCAACTGACTCAATTCGTGCCGAAGTCGAATTAATTGTCAGCCGTTTAATTGAAATCGCCAAAACTAATCAAGAAACTCACCGAGATGTCTTGCAATGGCTGGAAATAACTTATTTGATTGATAAACTCGGACAAAAACTCGAAGATTTTTCTGCCCTTTCCTTTGCAGAATTCGTAGCAGAAATCAGAAAGCGAATGCCGAAAACTAAATCCTCCGATCCTCTCGGTGTTGCTGGACTAAAAGCAGTCCGCGAAACTTATAATGAATATGCACCGGCCATTCAATCTCGCAAAGCTGAGGCGTTGAGACTCGAACACCGTTTATCCGACTTAGTTAATCAAGCTTACGGATTGACACCGGAAGAGATAGATTTGATGTGGAAAACAGCACCTCCGCGAATGCCGATCGCCCGACAGATTTGATAGAATGTTATATTTTAGATTGTCAACCTTTGAGAAAGTCTAGAACAGTTTTGGATTGATTGCATTTATAATAAAACAACGGTTAAAATAGGAAAGCCAATGGTGACGAACCTAAATGTGGATACGGCACTGCTGCAAGAGGCGATCGAACTGGAGCGAGAAATTGCGATCGAAACCTTAGTTGAAATCGCCTTGCGCGAATACATTCAACGCCGCAAACAGCCACAGAATCTCGAACTTAGCTTTGGAGAATCTCTCAGTGCATTTCGTGAAAAATATCAACTGCATGAACTGGGTTTAAATCCTGATGAAATTTGGGGAGATATTCGCGATCGAACTGCTTAAGGCTCGCGAATTAAATAACTTACAATTTTAATTGTTATTGTGGGATGGGCGTCCCGCCCGTCCAAAAAGGACGGGCGGGAC
>NZ_JAUBUB010000177.1:0-5584 GCF_036705265.1 Microcoleus sp. B4-C2 | reverse complement strand
CGCGTGCTCGTCAGCAAATAGCCTAGCCCCACTGGTTTACTCTTTTGACAATTAATCCACCCTGCTTCTTAAGGGGGGCTAGGGGGGATCTAGGGTTAATAGTCAAACAGCAGTCTGTGACAGGGTTTGAGCTTAAGTTGACACGACGAAAGGCAGTGCCGTTTCCCTACATAATGATTATTTTGGGGTAGGGAAACGGCGAAAGCCTTTGTCCTCCGTTGCCTTACTGCCAAACAAACACTTTCGCTTCGTATTCCGGCAAGTCAATCATAATATTATGGTCGCCCGATTCAACATCATAATTCCCAGTCCATTCGTGCCAAGTTCCGTTTGCCGGAAAGTGGGGAACGCTGTAACCTGCTAGATAATTTTCCGACATATTCGCCACTACTACAACTCTCGAACCTTCATCGTTCCAGCGAGTGTAAGCAAAAACTTTCGAGTCGGGATCTTCGTGGAAAAACTCGATGTTTTCTGTGTAAAGTGCTTGGTTATTTTTACGCAGGTGAATCAAGCCTTTGTAGTATTCCCACAAACCTTTATTCAGGTCATTTCCTAGCAGCGTCCAGTCAATTTTAGATTGCTCAATAGTTTTGCCTTTGTATTCGCCAAATTCTTCGCCCATCCAAATCAGCGGCACGCCAACTGCTGTCATTAACAGCACGGTTCCCAACTTTGCCCGCTTGAAGGCGGCTTCATCCAAAATTCCCCGATCGCCCAATTCGGCAAAAATGCGATCGTGATCGTGATTACTCAAATAATTGACTACATTCGTAGCACCCAAGTAACCTTGCCGCTTGCAGTCGATTACCTCTTTGAGGCGTTCTAAATCAAAATTGTCCCCGCACAGTTGTGGAATTATCGAGTGATAGAAACTGTCGTGCCAGCAGCCGTCCATCGGCCCGTCTAGATTGGTGATGCTGGGATCGTCGGGAATGTATTCGGCAACGGTATAAAACGGTTTTGGGCCGGCGACATTTTTGGCTTCTTGAACTACCCAGTGCATGAAATCGTAGTTAGCAATTTGTCGCGCCGCGTCGAAACGAATGCCGTCGAGATGATATTCTTGAATCCAGAAGCGGACTGTATCGCCAGCAAATTTGCGCGCCGGGAAAGTTCCTAAATTTTCGTCGTAGAATTCGTAGTTAAATTCCGGGCCCCAATTGTTGTCTGGATCGCGGGGTTCGTGGTGATACCAATAATCGTGATCGATTTGAGTCAGGGGGCTCGACGCTTCCGAGTGGTTGTAAATCCCGTCCATGATGACGCGAATCCCGCGCCCGTGACACTCGTCTATCAGGTTTTTGAGTTCTTCTGTGGTTCCGTAGCTGGACTCGGTAGCGAAGAAGTAGCGAGGGTTGTAGCCCCAACTGTAGTCGCCTGGGTATTCTTTGAGGGGCATGAGTTCGATCGCGTTGATGCCGAGTTCGACTAGGTAATCGAGTTTTTCGACGACGTGCTTGTACTTGCCGCGGGCTAGGGGATCGTCTTCGCCACCGGAAAAGTCGGCAATGTGCATTTCGTAAATCACTAATTCCCGATCGGCTGGTAGCGGTTTGTCATCGTGTTTCCAGACGTAGGTATCGACAATGCGATCGCCGTCTTTGATCCGAACAATGCCGTTTTGAGTGGGATTGTCGATGTCAGTCGCGTAGGGATCGACCACATCTACCCACTGATCGGGTTCCACAAACCAGCTTTTCGACTGAACGCGAAATTTGTATTGATAAACGCCATCCTCCAACTCAACTCGCGTGCGGAAATAACCCTCTTCGTCTTTTTCCATCGGAATCTCTTCCCAATTAGAAAAAGAGCCAATCAAGGCAGCTCCTTTGTTGTAGGGAGCAAATAACTTGAATTCAATTGGGGTGGTCATAATACCTCTTTCTAAAATATTTCAGTAGCAGTTGATACTTTTAATTTCGCAAATTTAAGCGAACTCAGCATCACTCTACGGATATAATTTATTTAAGCCTTAACTCTTCCTAAAAGTATCGTAATCTGGTCTCTGTCTCTGCCTTTTATGAAGTGAAATGGCGCAGTATTGGCAGTGCGATCGAACTTTATCTCACTGGGGAGCGCTCAACAATAAGTATTAGTAATATGATAGTTTTTTAGCATCTATCTTAAGGTAGATTTACTTTTTAAAAGATTGAAAAAAATATCTGTACTGGGATAGATGCGGATTTAAACTTGATCTTTTTTTAACAAGAAACAATTGCTTGGCTGGTGCACACTGCCTGCCCTAATTTTTTGGTAACAATTAGTCAGTCGCTGTGCACTGCACACCCTTAATCAGTGACCGAAAGCCTCCAGGATACCCGCCACGTGATTCATTCCGAAAGCAGACTCAGGACCCAGAAATAAAAAACCTGTATCCGATAAAGGAACCCCCGAATTTATCTCGCGCAAGTCAATGCTTCAATTCTTTAATCTAAAATCTCAAATCTAAAATCGATTGGCCGTAAGGTGCGCCCAGCGCACCCTACTTTTAACTTGATTTTGCCTGACGATCAGGCTTCATCCAACCAAGCCAGAACGCAGGGCGAGAACGGCTGCCTGAGTGCGGTCATCAGCGCACAACTTGTTCAAAATATTGCGGACGTGAGTCTTGACTGTACCGACGGTAATATAAAGCTTTTCGGCGATTGCAGCATTGCTGTAACCCTGTACGATCAGTTCCAAAACCTCTAATTCCCGCTCGGTTAAAGGGTAAGTCTCAATGATGTGACTAAACTCTGGTTCGGCAGCCTTAATGGTGACTCTTTTGCCCTCAGCCTTCGGTTCTTCCGGCGCGGGTTCCTGAGTGCGAGCTTGTTTGAGGACGATACGGGCGATCGCCGGATCGATCCAAGAGTTACCTTCGTGAGTTACTTTTACTACATCTAATAACTGATCGAAGCTAATATCTTTCATGCAGTAAGAATCAGCTCCGGCGGCAAAAGCTGCCAGAACTTCTTCTTCATTGTCCTGAAAAGTCAGAATCAAAATTTTTGTATCAGGATCGGACTCCGCTACCGATTTTTTGAACTTTTGTGTAAGTTCAATGCCATCAAAATCCGGCAACCCAATATCTACAATTGCCACGTCAGGTTTTGAAGACTGAAGCAGTTTCAATCCCTCTGTAGCGTTAGCTGCATCGCCGACAACTTCTATCGTGTCCCGCTGTTGTAAAGCTGTGCGGATGCCAACTCTTGTCAGGTCATGGTCTTCTACCAAAGCAACGCGAATTTTACTCATCTTTCTTCCAATAGTCCGCTAAAGTTTTAAAATATCGTCAACTGACTCAGCTAAACTGAGTAAATTTGAGAATGTGTCCTGATTTAGGGTTTTACAGGTCGCACATCATTTTTAAGCATACTCATGGAGTCGCCAAGAATGCAAGTTAATTTTTAAGTTATTTTGCGGCGATGCCTGCACGAGCCTTCATCGGGACAGGTAAGCTCTCAATGTTTCAACATTTTAACTGAATTATCTCATTGTCCGCCCGTTGATAGAGGTAAAGATACCACTACCCCGATAGATTTAAAGTATAAAAAATTTTGATGCACTTGGGTTCTCAAAATCAATAAAGCTAGCAGCACGAGTCTTTAGCCGGTGTTAGGGCTATAGTCCAATGCTTATTTATATAACCTGTTATGACTCAGTATCACGGCAATAAGTCTTTTCCCTCGGAGTTTTCCGACTCGGAAATCTTACACAAAGTATCTGAAATAACATCCCCCCAACCGCAAGTTGGCGACTGCCAAACTCAGGACGATCGCCTGTGGTCGGCAATTCCTCACATAGTTTGGAAAACAAAGGCTGACGGTTCGGCGACTTATTTCTGTCAGCGCTGGGAGGAGTACACCGGGCTACCAGCAGCAGCAGCTTTGGGTTTCGGCTATCTGGCGCGCGTCCACCCAGAAGACCGCCCTCGTCTATTGGCGAGATCGCACAGTTCTAAGTTCCCGCCCCCAAGCTACGAAATTATATTTCGTCTGCAGACGCGAGAGGGCACTTACCGCTGGAACGTGGCAAAAGGAGAGCCTGCTAACCCCGACAGTCAGGAAGTTTTGGAGTGGGTGGGAACCTACACAGATATGGAGCCGATCGAACAAACTCAACCCGATCCCGAAGCAGAACCAGAGTTTTGGCGGCATCAAGCGCGATCGGAAGCTAATTTCAAAGTAGAAAAATTGTGCCAAGCCCGGACGGTAATAGAGGCTGGGCGGGAGTTACAGGTGATAGAGCAGTTTACAAATATATTGAGCCAGCGCGCGGGCAGTTTGTGCCAGTTGTTGCAAGCCATCGCGGACGCGACTGTAGAGGCGATCGCAGGAGCGGAATTTTGCCTAGTTGCTCTCCTGGAGTCCGATTGCAGCGGCCTCAAACTCAGCGCTGTCGGAGGCACGGAAAACTTTGGTGGGGGCAAAACTCCGCACGTGCAAAACAAGCTGCTGTGGAAAGCATTTGCGACGGGAGAGTCTGTACTGTGGCGCTCGGAGTGCCGCAAAGGCTTGCTGCCGGCGGCGGCTTGTGCAGCGGCGATCGAGTCGGGGCAAAGCGGGCGTTTGGGTGTGCTCGCCATCGGCAACGGGAAAGACAGCACGGCGATGGACGGGCATACTCAGCAACTGCTGGCGGTGATGGGAAAACAAGCGGCGATGGCCATTAATAACGCACTGGCGATCGAAAAATTAAAAAAGCAAGAACAGCTTTTAGACTTGCAAAACGAGCTGCTAATTCGCCAGCAGGAAGAACTGGAAAATCAGGCGCGACGCATTCAACAGCAAAAATTGCAACTGCTAGAAGCAGCCAAGTTAAAATCGCAATTTTTGGGCATCATGTCCCACGAATTGCGAACTCCCATGAATTCGATTATCGGCTTTTCCCAATTGCTGCTGCGCCAGCACAAACAAATGCTGACCGCCCAGCAAACAGAAATGGTGGGGCGCATTTTAAATAACGGCAAAAATCTGCTACTGCTGATTAACGATATCCTTGACCTCTCCAAAATCGAGAGTGGCCGCACAGAATTAAAAATTGAAAAATTTGATTTAGCGCATTTAGTAATGGATGTCGCCTTGGAATTCGGAAATCAAGCCACCGATAAGAATGTGGCATTGTCCGTCAGCGTGTGCTTGCAGCATCAGTTTATAGTTAATGACAAGTTGCGCCTGCGGCAAATTTTGGTCAATCTCGTTTCCAACGCGGTTAAATTCACACATGAGGGCAGCATCTATATTGAGGTGCGGGAGTTAAATCGCGATCGGCTAATTATCACCGTTCGGGATACAGGAATCGGCATCTGTGAAAAGGCTCTTCCCCACATTTTCGACAAGTTCCACCAAGGCGACCAAACCACAACTCGCCAATATCCAGGCACTGGTTTAGGACTAGCTATTTGTGCTTCTTTAGTCAAGATGATCGACGGTACAATTATGGCCGAAAGTCAACCCAAAAAAGGTTCGACTTTTCGGATGGAATTCCCGCGAAAAGTTTATCCTAAAAAACTTACTTCCTGACTAAGGATCGCGAATTAAATAACTTACAATTTTAATTGTTATTGTGGGATGGGCGTCCCGCCCGTCCAAAAAGGACG
>NZ_JAUBUB010000176.1:0-5622 GCF_036705265.1 Microcoleus sp. B4-C2 | reverse complement strand
CGTCCAAAAAGGACGGGCGGGACGCCCATCCCACAATCTTGTGGAAGTTATTTAATTCTCATTCCTAATTAGTCAGGAGTCGTTAGTCATTGGTCATCAGCCATTGGTAATTGGTAGTTGGTAATAAGAAGTCGAAAGTTAAAAGTTAAAACATTCTTTCTGACTAATGACTAATGACTAATGACTAATGACTAATGACTTAAACTTTCGCTTCCAAAGACTTGAGAAACTCAGTATTTACCCCCGACTCCCGCGTCAGAGCAATTTTCCCAGTACGAGCAATTTCCTTAATCCCAAATCTATTCAGAACCTGGACGATCGCCACCATTTTACCGGGATCTCCGACAACTTCCAATGTCAGCGTATCATCACCAATATCCACCACTCGCGCTCTAAAAATCTGAGCTAACTCAATTATCTCCGATCGCGTCCCGCTAGCAGCATTAACTTTCAGCAACATTAACTCCCGTTCCACACAGGGAATTTCCGTTATATCCTGAACTTTAAGCACGTTAATCAACTTGTACAGTTGCTTTGTCAACTGCTCGATAATTTGGTCATCTCCGGGTACAACCATCGTAATCCGAGACACTCCCCCTTGTTCCGCCGGGCCAACGGCCAGACTTTCAATATTAAAACCCCGACGGGCAAACAAACCAGCAATTCGAGTGAGGACACCCGCTTCATCTTCAACTAAAACCGAAAGAGTGTGTTTCATCAGAAAATTGGGTAGAAACCTCGTCCTTTTAGGACGGCTTTATATTACAATATAATTGGTCAACGACCCACCCGAGACGATGGATCAAACAGCCTATACGAGCGAAGTTCAGCCCGAGGTGCTGGCGGCGAAGCAAAATCGGTAGACCGGGAAAAGAGGATAGGGCAATGGTAAACATCCCTAGAATCAAAACTACGAAGAATTCCGTTTGGTATTCGACACATAAAAACCGCAGGGCTTGCGGGGTTAGTCTGTGGAGCGAACATAAGACCAAATCTCTTTTAGGGTGGAGGCAGTTGCGAAGAAGCAGAAATTCAAATCGTGAGGTTTGGGAATCCCCGTACCTTCAGGTCGGGGTGGATGTCAATTCTCCAAAAAGACGCATTTCGTGCAATTCTACTTTCGCCCATTCGCCTGAGACCAGAAGTGCACGCCCATTGAACCTGCCTTAGACATTTTATCGCGAGTTATTGGCCGTTCATCTGCAGGAAAAAACAATATATTAAGCTGTCGGGGCCAGAGTCACCCCCGATCGACAATATTACTCATAGATCGGCGTAAATCCGCCCCCACCCGCTTATTATTGTCGATCGCACGCACATGATCTAAGTTTTTTTGTGTACGAACCTACACAATTACTTGAGCGAATAAAAACTTGAAAGGTCGGGCGGCCCACTGGGACTGAAATTTTGAGACCAATTGGTCTCAAAAATCCTTCAGAGAAAAACCCGGTGTTGCAGGGAGGGCATTTGGCGGCGGACTTGTTCTAGTCGATCGGGATTAATTTCTGCAATTGCCACACCCGGTTCGTCTCCAGCATCCGCCAAAACGGCACCCCAAGGGTCTATAATCATCGCGTGACCGTGTGTTTGACGGCGGCCGTAGTGGTGTCCAGTCTGTGCCGGGGCAATCATATAACAAGTATTCTCGATCGCCCTAGCTTGCAACAAAACCTTCCAGTGATCCTTGCCAGTGTAAGCAGTAAACGCCGCAGGCACGAACAAAATATCAGCCCCCTTGTACGACAAATGCCTGTACACTTCCGGGAACCGCACGTCATAGCACACGGAAAGTCCCAGCGTCCCCAACTCCGGCGACACATAAACAGGCGGCAAATCTTCACCAGCTTTCACAGTGTTCGATTCCCTGTAAGTAATGCCGTCGGGAACATCCACATCGAACAAATGTACTTTTCTGTACCTTGCCACTTCAGTGCCGTTTGGGTCTACCAGCAAACAAGTATTGTATACCTTCCCCCCGGTCGTCGGCACTGGAAATCCGCCCCCCAGAATCGTTACCTGGAACCGTTGGGCCATCGTTTTGAGGAATTTTTCGCTTTGGATGCCGATCGCCTCTGCTGAAGCAATCTTTTCCTCCTCTTCGCCCATAAACGAGAAATTTTCTGGTAAGGAAACTAACTCCGCACCCCGACGCACTGCCAGGTCGATTAATTCCTCTGCCTGAACCAAATTTTTTTGCAGGTCAGGCAAGCTAGTCATTTGAATTGCTGCGGCGAGATAAGACTTCATCGATTCAAAATATTAGTCAATAGTCAATAGTCAATAGTCATTAGTCATTAGTCATTAGCCATTGGGAACTAATTTGATAACTAAATAGTTTAGATCCTTGGGTTTTACCCATCTCGGCGCTGGTTTTGCCCGAACTGGTATGGTTTGAGAGTTTTGATATTTGAGTTTTAAATTAGCCTGTAACTCATAATTCAAAAATCAAAACTCTCAACTTTTTACTCCTAGGTTTTGCAACCTAATTTCCTTCAAATCTTACGGCATCGGATGGAAAAGCAGGTCGGGGAAAAAGCGGTTGAATTCAATTAAAGCCGCGCCTTGAATAGATAGCCAAAGGATAGCCAATACTGGTGCGGTCGAAAGAAACTTGACAAAGTATTGCATGAATTCTGCTCCTGAAAATTCGAGACAGTTAGTAATTGCCGATCGGTCTAGCGTGCTAATTGCTAATTTCTAGTTAATTACTTAACTGTTAGCTATTAGCTCTTCTCCATTTCCCAATTTTAGCGGGGGGAAACAGTAATTTCGTCGTCCTTCGCAAACATTTCACCGCTGGTGATTGATGTGAGAGCTGCCAGAGGCCATAAAACGCCGCTCAGCATACATTTGATTGCCAAAGGAACGTCGATAATAATCTCTTTTTCCTCTGGGGTTGCTGATTTTTTGGTAACTTGCAGATAAGAACGGCCTACCCAACCAATCCAACCAGCCATATACAAGAACAGTATGCTAGGAATCAAAAAGTCCCCTGCTTTGCTCAAGTTGCCGTCTACGATTAAGTGCGGGTATCCTTCCGGGCCGCACATAGCTTGAGAATAGCGATCGAACCGCGCTTTCGCAGATGCGGGGTCGCCATTGGTTGAACGTGCATTTTTAGCCAGTTCCTTGAATTCGGGAGAGTCCTTGCACGGCACTAAATTGTAAGCCGAAGCAACTGGAGCAAAACTGAACCAGACACTCAACACTAAAATTGCAGCAAACAATCGTCGCATGGAATTGTTTCCTTTTGTTACAAAACAATAAGTTTTTGTACAAGCATTTCAACTTGCCAATCTGGAATCCAGATTACCGTGTTTGTTGACAGTGTAAAGTATCCATCATTGATGTGGCAAAGCCCAATAGAATGAGGGATTCCCGTTCTCATAGGTCAATGCTGAGCTAGCAATACCGCGAGGATATTCCTTCATTGCATCAGAGGATGGTCTTACCTGTCGATCGGGCAAAAATCCCTTAACAATAACCTGAGTACAGGTAGAGCGGGGGACTTGCGCCGAATTAGTTAAGCTAGCAATAACTAACCTATCAAATAAAATTAGCAGTTAATGGCAACCATTTTCGCGATCGAAACAAGTTGTGACGAAACAGCAGCAGCAATTGTTAAGAATCGTCAAGTTTGCAGCAATGTTGTAGCATCACAAATTAAAATCCACGAGCAGTTTGGTGGGGTAGTGCCCGAAGTGGCTTCGCGGAGTCACCTAGAAATGCTCAATCAGGTAATTGCCCAGTGTCTCGGTGAAGCAAACCTGAGTTGGTCAGAAATTGACGGCATTGCAGCGACTTGTGCCCCCGGTTTAGTAGGTGCATTGTTAGTCGGGCTGACAGCGGCGAAAAGCTTGGCAATAGTCCATCAAAAACCTTTTTTAGGCGTCCACCACCTCGAAGGGCACATCTACGCTTCTTACCTTACCGAACCCGACTTGCAGCCACCGTTTTTGTGTTTGTTAGTTTCCGGGGGACACACTAGCTTTATTTACGTCAAAGATTGCGGCGTTTATGAAACAGTAGGACAAACACGCGACGACGCCGCCGGCGAAGCTTTTGATAAAGTCGCAAGACTCTTGCAGCTAGGATATCCCGGCGGGCCGCTGATTGACAAATTGGCCGCCCTTGGCAATCCCCAAGCATACCCTCTACCAGAAGGCAGAATTTCGCTGCCTGGTGGTGGCTATCACCCCTACGACAGCAGTTTTAGCGGGTTGAAAACCGCTGTTTTGCAATTAGTGCAGAAACTCAAGAAACAAAATAACAATGTGGGTGAGGAAGGCATCTTGCCTGCCTCTACAATTAATGATATTGCGGCCAGCTTTCAGGAAACTGTAGCTAAGGGTTTAACAAAAAGAGCGATCGACTGCGCCGTAAATTTCGGGCTTACCACTATTGTAGTCGGCGGGGGAGTTGCAGCAAACAGCGGACTCCGAAAACACTTACAAGCAGCAGCAGCAAAACACAACTTGCGGGTATTGTTTCCGCCATTAAAATATTGTACAGACAACGCAGCAATGATCGGCTGTGCGGCAGCCGAACACTTGCAGCGAGGACACACATCACCGCTGACTTTGGGAGCAAATTCAAGAATGGCTGTCAGCGATATTATGGAAATGTACAATTTGTAGTAGTAAAAATAAAGTTGTCTCCTAGTTCCCAGACTCTGCTTGGTAACCAGAAGACAGTTAATACCAATTTAATGTGAAGTTGTACATATCTCGATCCCCCTAAATCCCCCTTAAGAAGGGGGACTTTGAGAAGAATCTTGTCCCCCCCTTATTAAGGGGGGTTAGGGGGGATCAGATTCTATGCTCATTAGTCAACAGTCAACCGTCAACCCAACGATGAAAATCCGCGACGCAGAAGAAAGCGATTTGCCAGCAATTGTCCAAATATATAACGCAGCAATACCGGGCAGAATGGCCACCGCAGATTTAAAACCAGTCTCAGTCGAAAGCCGCCTCCCGTGGTACAGAGAACACTCCCCCAATTCCTGGCCGATTTGGGTAATGGAATCAGAACAAAATATTGTTGGTTGGCTGAGTTTGCAGATTTTCTACGGACGCGCTGCCTATCAGCATACAGCAGAAGTTAGCATCTACGTCGCACCCGATCGCCAACGCTGCGGAATCGGACAAAATTTATTGCAATCGGCAATTGTGCGGAGTCCAGAATTGAAGCTTAAAACTCTCATGGGCATAATTTTTGCTCACAATCAGCCGAGTGTAAGATTGTTTGAGAAATTTGGCTTTCAGCGGTGGGGATATCTGCCACAAGTTGCCGAACTTGACGGCGTTGAAAGAGATGTCGTAATTCTGGGTTTGCGGTGTCTGTAGGGAAACGGCAATGCCAATTGGTGTCAACTTAAGATTAAAAACCTTTGTATCTCTCGCTTATAGCCGAAGCCATATCCCCCTAAATCCCCCTTAAGAAGGGGAGTAGGGGTTGACTTTGAATGCTCTTTCTTGTCCCCCCTTCTTAACGGGACGAAACAGAAGACTCTTCCCCGTTAAAAAGGGAGACTTAAAACACTCTTGTCCCCCCCTTCTTAAGGGGGGTTAGGCAGGGTGGATTAATTGTCAAAAGAGTAAACCAGTGGGGCTAGGCTATTTG
>NZ_JAUBUB010000175.1:0-5623 GCF_036705265.1 Microcoleus sp. B4-C2 | reverse complement strand
TTACCTGATTGGGACAGCTAATTAAATGCGTATCCCAGTCAAGAAAAAAAGAATTTTTATCAAACCGTCCAGAATTTCTGACCGGCCACGCCTTGCAAAATATCTGTAATTTATCATCCCGTTGTGTCACCCAATGACTGGATAAATAAGCCCGGTCAATATGTAACTCGGCTAGGTGAATATTTTGAAATTTTAAGTCACGTTCTAGGTCAACTGTAGCAGCGGATTCTGGAGTATTGGCGCGTGTCAACGCAACCGCGCAAACTACACCACTCTCTAAATCTTTGAGGACGTGACGTTTATATCCATCTATTTTTTTAGAGCGGCTTTTACGCCCATGCCGCATATCGGGGTCTTCGATAGAAATGCGACGATCTTTGGCGACCCCTTGGCGGAGAGTCGGAACTCCTTGAGAGTCTAAAGTTACATTTTGGGATTCAATGACTCGGGCAACACACAAAGAATCTTGAGCCGCTTCAAAGTCATCACAATTAGCCTGGCTTTGCATCCATTCTTCTACGGAATTTAAGCTATTTAGGAGAATTAAGAGCGCATTTTGACGTTCTACTGGATCATCCCAGTTTAAATCTAAGGCCGTTTTTAAGCTGGAACTATTAACGATGGGTGCACCTGCTTCATGGGCAATTTCTGCTGGCTCCCTCCCCTGCACAGCAGCTATCACACTCACCGCCTTACGCAAAGCATGACCCAATAGATTATATGTATCTTCGACTTTCCCGGCTCCCCATAACGGGGATGAATCTAAAGCCACTTTAAGTTGAGATGAGCCAAATCCACCTTTTTGTTTGGCAATTTCTACGGTGCGGTCAATTAAACGTTGGTCTAGTTCTTTTTTAATTAAGCCCTTTCTGAATCTCACCAAAGTGGCTTTGCTAAAAGGGGGAGTTTCACAATTGAGACAATCAAGAACTAACTGCCAACGTTGATCCATGAGCATTTCTTCAATTACTTCATCATCAGAAATGCCTAAGTAGGCTTGCAGAATAATTGCCAAGGCAATTTGTGCAGGAGGAATTGGGCTCTGACCCACTGTGCTGTCTTTAAAAATTGTAGCAAGTTCTTCTTGAAACTCATCATTAAATATGAATGAACGATTCAATCGAAGAAACGTGAATAACTTGGCTCGTTTAATGCGTTTGACGATCGACGCTTCAGCGTCTGAGAGTTCAACTGGAGGATGCCATAAGGGAGGACGCATAAGGTTTCTTCCTTCTTCCTGATTGTGAGAATTTAACAGGCTTCTCAATTCACATATCATTTCCCGTCTGTTTTGTCAACTCCTGATACTGAACCGACGCCCTAGTTGGTTCGTTGCCGAGTCCGCCAGGGGTTGAAACCCCTGTCTCATAGCGAAAGTCCTCTCAAAGAGGACTGAAGAATTAGTTGATGTGTATCGGTTTCATGCGAATTTTCAGTCGGTTTCAACCGACTTTAGCTATGAGACGGGGGTTTCAACCCCCGGCGGGCTGTGTCACAAAGCAGACAAATTTTCACTCGGTTTCAGGGCGATCGAATTTGAGAGAAATGTGCGATCGGGCAATAAGTTGTTCACCAATAAGTGATTAATGGGAACTCGATTAGTAACATATTTTTTGGGATAGGCAATCGTGTAATAATTCTGCTGCCTATCTTTTTTAACCACAACACAAATCAATCCTTATCCAGTCTGGATTTGGGGCGGGTTGTCACCCTCCCAGCACACTAACCATCCTATTTTTTAATAGTCGCTTGCAAATAAAGCAGCGGGTCTTCAGCAACCCAACCCAAACCCGAATTGTACCGAACTTCAAAATGCAAATGAGATGGCGGAATGTCCCGTTTTCCCGTCATCCCGACAGTTCCCAAAACTTCTCCAGACTGCACTTTTTGACCGACTTTTACCGCAATATCTTTCAAATGAGCGTAGCGCGTTTGCTTCCCCGCTTCATGGTTCACCACCACTAAATTCCCGTAATCCCCCTGCGGCCCGGCAAAGGCGACAGTCCCTTCGCCCGCCGCCAAAACCTGCGTACCCTCCGACGCCAAAAAATCTACGCCGCTGTGGAAAAAAAATTCGCGCCGCGCCGGATGCAATTGCCGCCCGTAACGCAAAGCTTCCACTGCTGGGGCGGGCAGCGGAAATCCTTCCACCGATTGCGTTGCATCGGGATTGATAGAAGGCCCGATCGACCTATTCACCGCTGGCACAAACACCGTTTTCCCCAAAGGCCTGCACCCATTCGCCTCAAATAGCAAATCTGCGGGCACTTTGTAAGCTTCTGCCAGTTTTTGCCAATTCCAGCCCGCAGGCACTTCAACCTCGATGCCACTGTACGGAGGAATGACGATCGCACTTCCCGCAGATACTCCACCTCCCCGCAACATCGGATTTATCCCGATCAGCGCCGCAGGAATCACATTGTACTGCCGCGCGATGCTTTCTATTGTTTCGCCCTGGGCCACAGTGTGGCGGCGCAACCGAGACATAGCCGGACTCGGGCAATCGCGGGCCGGGTCGGGGTTTTCTACAGGTGTACCTAAAGGAAGATTTGCAGGTGGGATCTCGGTATTTGCCGCCGTTTTCTCAACGGGTGCGATCGACCAAATTAGTGCAAAAATCAGCGGAAATAAGCGTTTCAAAGTCATTATGTACATAAAAAAGTATTCCTTTCGGACAGTTGACAATTTTAAAATCCTGTAAAATTGCATATTTGAAAGCTCTAGCCACCCCCCAGAGTGTAAATCCCAGGCTAAGCCAAGTTAGGATGAGAATTATTAGTTTGATTCGCTCTAGGCAAATCCGGCAAAATTGCCTGTAATGCCGATGGGCGCCTGCCTGTTAACAGCTATGTTCTTGAGGAAGCGGTACGCCCCGCCCCGCTTCCTTCCCGTCGCCAAGACAACAATGCTTGATTCGGAACCTGTCTGCGGGGATGAGGTATTTAGCGGGAGTTATTAAATGAGTTTATCTTTTAAGCAAGCGACCCTTTATGTGACTCTGCTGTCAATCGGCGGAGGTATGGGATGGTTGGGAAATCGCTATCTGCAAGGCTCAAACAATCTGGAAACCGGATTGGTTTTGCCAGTAGTACGTCAGCAAATCCCCCCCTATCCCTCTCCTTCAGTTCAGGAAAATCGGGCAGTCGATCGCAGCAATCCCAATTTTATTGCTGAAGCAGCCGAAAAAGTCGGCCCGGCTGTAGTGCGGATTGACGCATCAAGCAAGGTGGCGAATCAAGTGCCGGAAGCTTTCAAAAATCCGTTGTTTCGTCGGTTTTTTGGGGAGAATTTGCCGCAGCCGGAAGAACGAGTCAAGAGAGGTACGGGCTCCGGGTTTATTCTCACTTCTGACGGCCGCATCGTTACTAATGCTCACGTTGTCTCCGGGACGGATACTGTCAAGGTAACGCTCAAAGACGGCCGCGAGTTTGAGGGAAAGGTGCAGGGAGTCGATCCGCTGACGGATGTCGCTGTGGTTAAGATTAATGCTAAGGAACTGCCGCAGGTGACTTTGGGTCGATCGGACAATATTGTACCGGGACAGTGGGCGATCGCGATCGGCAATCCTTTAGGTCTCGACAATACCGTGACTGTGGGCATTATCAGCGCTACGGGTCGATCGAGTTCTCAAGTCGGCATCCCCGACAAGCGAGTCCGCTTCATCCAAACCGACGCCGCCATCAACCCCGGCAATTCTGGTGGCCCCCTGCTCAATGACCAAGGCGAAGTAATTGGCATCAATACCGCCATTCGCGCCGACGCTCAGGGCTTGGGATTTGCAATTCCGATCGAAACCGCCAAACGAATTTCCGATCAGTTATTCGCCAAAGGTAAAGCCGAACATCCCTATCTCGGCATTCAAATGGTCAGCTTGACAGCAGCCACCAAGGCCGAACTCAACAAACAGCTCGATAGTAATAAAATTACCCTCGATCAAGGCGTAGCCGTAGCGCGAGTCGTGGAAAATTCCCCCGCTCAAAAAGCCGACTTGCGTCCCGGAGATGTCATTCTAAAAGTTGACGGAATTGCGGTTAACACTCCCGGTGACGTGCAAGAACGGGTGGAAAACACTGTTGTGGGCAAGGAACTCGAACTGGAAATTAACCGTTTGGGTCAAGTTCAGAACATTAAAGTACGTCCGGGTGCTTTTCCCCTATCGGGTAGCTCGGCCGGTGGGTAATACCATTTTCGATTTTCGATTTTCGATTTTCGATTAAATAATTAAGAATGACTTACTGCATAAGGATTTGGAGCTTATCTGCAGTTGCATTCTTTTTTTAAATTGGTATTAGTTGCAAGGGTGGAGGATGGAAGATGAATCTGATGCTTTATAGTCCTGGAAGCAGTAACCGGGTTTTTTTACCAAAATCCTCGGTGTAGCGCGAGGGATAGCCGGTTAACAGCCCGGTTTCTTAATTCCCTGTGCCTCCATGATTCAGGATTATGGATTTTTCTGAACAACTTTCATCTTTCTTGCTTCCCCAACCCGTTGATTTTTTTACTTGTCTTTGGGTGAGTTTGGTTTAATCGAGCTGGTGCTTGCTAAATTTTCTTCTAGGTGCATCCTTTGCTCCATTTGCCTCAAAAAATAGCCTGTCATCATCGCTGAAGCTAGCAAACCTGCTAAGTTTTCGCGATCGGTGGTAATTTCGACGTTAAAATTTTCGGAAGGCAAAACGCCGACAAGTCCTTGAACGTTATGAGAGATTATTTCTCTGATGTCGGGGCTCACAGACTTGGCGACGCGGGCTAGAACCTCCGGGGATTGGTGTTGGAGGTACTTCAGCAGTGGATTGACTGCGGTTTGTTGGGCATTGGATGTGTCAAAGTCAGGGTGAAAAACCATTTGGCGATTCTTAATTTCTGGCTGGTTACATTCTACTTCAAACTACTCGTCATTGCTTGGGTACAAATTTGCCTGAAAGTCAATTTGCAATTGTTTTGGCAGTTGGTCTACTTGAAAGTACCGATGAAATTTCTCGGTAACTTGTAACCAATATGACCGCCCCTCACTCGGTCGCCGTTTGCGGACGAAACCCATTTCTACAAGTTCCTGCACTTGTTGGTAAGCTCCTGAACCTCGCAAGTTAACTAAATCTGGCTGAGCGATGCCGCCTTTGAGGGCGATCGCAGCCAGCGTCCGCAAAGCTCCCACACCTAATTCTGGAGGTATTAAAGTTTGCATTAAACTGGCAAACTCTTCTCTGAGTTGCAGGCTGTATCCTGTGGGGGTTTCGACGACTTCTAATGCACTGTCGCGGTGGGAGGAGTCAGACATGAGTTCGATGATGGCGTCTTCGGCTTCGGCTCGATCGCACTTGGCAATCTCGGCAATTTCTGCGATCGACACTGGCTGACCTTTTAAGTAAAGTATGGCTTCTATTGTTGTGGCTAAGCGAGTCATTTGGGAATTAGTAATGAGGAATTGGGACGTTGAAAGAAGAAGGAAGAAGCAAGAAAGAAGAAGGACTCAGGAAAACAACTGTTATCCCTCTTTCCGTAACTTCCGTGTCGTGAATAATGAGAGTTAGAAATAAACATTCCCCTTATACCAATTTTATATGAAGTTGCATAGAATAAAGATAGTGTTTAGAGGGCATCAGTGATGACACGCCAACTGATT
>NZ_JAUBUB010000174.1:0-5644 GCF_036705265.1 Microcoleus sp. B4-C2 | reverse complement strand
AAAGCTCGGTTGGCGGGAATCACAGTAATTGTGCAGGAAGAATCCTACACATCCCGATCCAGTTTTTTAGGTTTAGATCCAATTCCTGTTTATGGAAAAACCGAAAAAGAGCCTGTGTTCACGGGTAAACGGATCAAGCGAGGTTTGTACAAAACATCGACGGGTCAGTTAATCAATTCTGACGTGAATGCAGCGTATAACATTCTCAGAAAAGCAATCCCAAATGCGTTTAGCAATGGGATAGGGAGCTGCGTAGTTCAGCCGAGGCGGGTCGATCCGCTGAAAGTAAAAGTGAAGGGGGAGGGACTTGAAGCCTCCCATGCCTATAAATGACTATACTTTTACCAGCTATATCCTAGACTGCTCCTAGAAAAACGGGACCCAATGCCTGGAAGTATTGATATATGGTTATTTATCTGATCCGGCACGGTATCGCCGCCGCACCCGAAGAATATGATACAGACTCAGAACGCCCCCTGACTAAAGAGGGCGATCGTAAAACCAGGAAAATTGCTCAACGGCTGTACGAGCTCGAAATTCAGTTTGACTTGATTCTCACCAGTCCCCTACTGCGCGCCCAGCAAACCGCCCAAATCCTGCAAACAGTCGGTTTGAGTTCCCAAATAGAAGAATCCGCCGCCCTCGCACCTTCAGGAGACATCGGGAACTGGCTGGAGTGGTACAAACAATGGCAGGACATCGGTAGTGGCAGCTTGGCCCTAGTGGGCCACCAACCAGACTTAGGCCACTGGGCAGAAACTTTGCTTTGGGCTCGATCGCAAGATGCCCTGATTCTCAAAAAAGCCGGTATCATCGGCTTAATCCTCCCGGAAACCGGCTCCCCAGTGGGCCGCAGCCAAATGTTTTGGCTAACTGCGCCCAAGTTTTTGCTGCGCTAGAAACAGCGAACCGCCCCGACATTAACAGGACGCGCCAGCCCTCTTAAACCCGCATTCTGGGACGGCGAAACCGGGAAAAAGGGGCGACAATACGCAGCGGTGCGATCGGGCTATCTGTTGAAAAACCCGGTTTCTGAACCCCAATTAAATGATTATTTGTCAAGACTGCGACACTATCTTGCTTTCTGGTAATGTACTTTTAGTAGATTGAACTCACACAAAACGGTATCGCAATGGTCGTCGGCGAATTCAAACCAGGTTTAGAAGGTGTTCCCGCCACCTTGTCCAGCATTAGCTACGTCGATGGACAAAAAGGGTTGCTGGAATATCGCGGGATTAGCATCGAGGAACTGGCACTCAAAAGTTCCTTTCTCGAAACTTCATATTTATTAATCTGGGGGGTACTTCCGACAAAGGAAGAACTAGAAGCTTTCGAGCATGAAATTCGCTATCACCGCCGGATCAAATATCGCATCCGGGACATGATGAAATGCTTTCCAGAAAGAGGACATCCCATGGACGCCCTGCAAGCTTCAGCGGCCGCCCTGGGCTTGTTCTACTCTCGCAGAGCTCTGGCTAACCCAGCATACATTCGAGAAGCTGTAGTGCGGCTGCTAGCTAAGATTCCCACAATGGTAGCAGCGTTCCAGCAAATGCGACGGGGAAATGATCCGGTGCGGCCGAGGGATGACTTGAACTACTCGGCTAACTTTCTTTATATGCTCAACGAGCAAGAACCCGATCCGCTGTTAGCTAGCATTTTTGACACTTGTCTGACTCTCCATGCTGAACATACCATTAATGCCTCTACATTTTCGGCAATGGTAACAGCTTCGACACTGACAGACCCTTACGGAGTGATTGCTTCAGCAGTTGGCACTTTGGCGGGGCCGCTGCACGGGGGAGCTAATGAAGAAGTGATTGATATGTTGGAGCAAATTGGTTCGGTAGAAAATGTGCGGCCTTTTGTCGAGAAGTGCGTTGCAAACAAGGACAAAATCATGGGTTTCGGTCACCGAGTTTACAAGGTGAAAGATCCGAGAGCAACTATTCTTCAGAGGTTAGCGGAACAGTTGTTTGAGAACTTCGGCCGCGATGAATACTACGACATTGCTGTCGAGTTGGAAGAGGTGATTGGGGAGAAATTGGGTCACAAAGGAATTTATGCAAATGTAGATTTCTATTCGGGTCTGGTTTACCGAAAAATGGGAATTCCGCTGGACTTATTTACACCAGTTTTTGCGATCGCCCGCGTTGCCGGCTGGTTGGCCCACTGGAAGGAACAGCTAGAGGCAAACCGCATTTACCGGCCTACTCAAATATATACGGGGAGTCACGGTGCTCCTTATATTGCGATCGAGGAGAGGTCCCCATCCTACAGCACAATTATCAACCCAGATATTTAAATGGCGAGAGGAATTGTTTTGCTTTGGTGAAGTGTTGAATTAAAAATTGCTTTCGCCTTCCGAGTCAGGAAGCAATCTCTGTCTGCCAAAGACTGCCGTGCTGGGTTGCACCCCTCTTGTATGTTGTGGTGTTTGTTGGCGACAATAGTAAGAAGTGACGATTTTCAGGAACTCCGGTCCTCAGACTTGCGGGTCTGAGGCTTTTTATTGCCCTAAGTAATATAAAATCCGCGCTTCATCGCAATTATTCATCTCTCTGGGATCTCCCTCTGCGTTCTCTGCGCCCTCTGCGGTTAAATCTCTTAATTCCACTCTTCACCACCAGGCAAGTCAGCTAAATGCTCATCGATCGCATCCTCGAATTCACCTCTAGAATAAGTGTAGGTCAGGGACAGTAGCCGAGTTGCGATCGCAAGGATTTGCTCTCTGTCCACTCTTTCATTGAGTTGAGCACGGCTTAACTTTCCTTCCAACACTTCCCTGCTAGCCTCACGAATTGCGGCTTCTAGTTCATCTTCTAGAAAAGGCTCCCATTCAGAAGCATTGATGTAATAAGATGTTTTATTATCTTTGAGATTGAGCTTTTTAATACCTCGGACAGAATTAGCAATAGAAGCAGCCCAAGAATTAGTTAAACGCTGTTCTACTTGGTTTTTAATGAGGTGGATTAACAGAATTAGTAAAAAAGACCCGATATTTCGCAGAGTTGCTTGTTTGCTCATGCCCTCTAATTCATCTACAATTGCTAGAGCATCTTCATTCCTGCCTTCTAAAATACAATTTCTGAGGTCTATTAATTCCTGTACCATTGCTGTTTGCCTCAACATTTATAGGAATTTCGTACTCTAACTCAGGGTTGTAGCCTAGTCTCAATCCCCCTAAATCCCCCTTAAAAAGGGGAGTAGGGGTTGACTTTGAGTGGTTCCAGTCCCCCCCTTATTAAGGGGGGCTAGGGGGGATCTCCGGGTTTCAAAACACACCCTAGGCGCCAAATCTAAACAGATTGAGCTACATGATGGCGGCTAGTCAATTTATCCAATTGATTCACCAACAAACTTAGGAACAATCCCACATCGGTAACAACTCCAATAGACTCGATCGAACCCCGATCGCTCAATTTCGTCACCACCGCCGGATTAATGTCCACACAGACCATCTTCACACCAGCCGGCGTCATATTTCCCACACCAATTGAGTGCAGCATAGACGACAGCATTAACACCATATCCGCACCGCGTAACAGCTCAGTATATTCTTCTTGAGCCTTAACTAAATCCATTTGCGTGTCGGGAAGTGGGCCGTCATCGCGGATCGAACCGGCAAGAGAAAACGGTATATTGTTCTTCACGCACTCATACATCACACCGTTAGTAACCAAGCCTGCTTCAACAGCTTTTGCAATACTCCCGTAGCGCCGCACAGTGTTAATTATTTTCAAGTGGTGCCGGTGTCCGCCGCGCACAGCAACACCGCGTTTCATGTCAACCCCTAAAGAGGTTCCCATATTCGATTGTTCCATGTCGTGAACGGCGATCGCATTTCCACCTAACAACGCTTGCACGTAACCTTCGCGAATCAAATGCGCTAAATGTTCGCCACCGCCGGTGTGGATAACAACAGGCCCCGCCGTAACTACAACTTTGCCACCGCGATCGCGAATTTGGCGCAATTCCCACGCTACTTGTTCCACTACCAATTCTACGCGGCGCTCGCTAGAAACGCTGCCCGACATAAAGCTAAATTCTTGCGAATTGCGCTGTTCCCGCGATTCTGTTTTGCGGATGGTGCGGATACCGACTACATCAACAACGACTTTTTCTCCTACTTTTAAGTCGCGCAATAATTTGCATTTAGCCACTGGGCCATCAGCAGTTTCAGTAATAGCAACAGCACCATCCATCCGCTGATTTTGCGCTTTCACCCACTGACCATTTACCCGCACTTCCGTGGGATAAATTGTACTAACATAAAAGTCGTCCGGGCCAACGCCATCTTGCACTACCGGTTCTAAAATAGCGTCGCAAATCTCTTGTGGTGGCGGCACTGCACCCAAGTCAATCAGCATTCCCATCATTTCTTCCATCACATCGTGGGAAGGAGCCGAAACTTTAACGTCCGCAGATGATGTGCTTTGGCGCTGCTCTCCTAGATTGAAATTGAGCACTTGGAAACTGCCACCGAGATCGACAATTAAGTCTAAAGCGCGGCTGATTAAACCTGCATCGAGCAAGTGACCTTCCATGCGAATTGTGCGGCTTTCTACCATCACGTTTGCCGATCGATCTTCTTGCACCGGTTCCGTTACCCGCAGCGTCAAACACTTACAGGCGCCGCCCGCTTTCAGAAATTCGCTCATCGGCGTTTCAATTACTTGAAAACCAGCCTTAGTAATGCGCGTTTTCAAGGCTTCGCTAACCTTGTTCATTACCACAACTTTGTCAATATTGACGGCATTGCAGGCAAAATTGGCGGCATCGGCTTCTTCAATGGCAATGCGTTTTTCCGGCGCAACTCGCATTTCGATTAAGCGGTTGGAATACGAGTCAAATGCTGCTGGATAGTAGAGCAAATAGCCGCCTGTTAAAGGACAAAAACAGGTGTCTAGGTGATAGAAACGTTCGTCAACTAAACGCAGGGAAAGCACTTCTATGTTGAGCCATTTTGCTAGTAGCGGGTGCGAGTCGAGTTCGGAACGGAAGCCGTATCCGGCCCACAACCAGCGTCCTTCGCGATCGAGTAAAGCATCGCCAGCGCCCTCAAACGGCAAGTCTTTAGGGAGTTCGTGCACGGTGAAACCTTTGCTTTCAAACCATGCTTTGAAATAGGGTTCTTCGCCTTGGCGTTCTTTGTGATAGAAACGGCTGAGGACGAAGGTATTGCCTAAAAGTAAGCCTGCGTTGGCGGTGAACACCATATCCGGCCAGCCTTTTTCGGGCGGTACGAGGTCTACCACGGCGTTGTCTTTGAGGACGTGGTAAAGTTTTTCCCACTGTTCGACGGCGCGATCGCGCGATGATTTGTGGACATTTCCCTCCATCCACGGATTAATCACGTAATCCACATCGTAGTGGTCGGGAGCACACATGAGGAAGCGAATTGAGTCAGTCATAATTCAGTTAAAATGTGGTAGACGCTACAGCAGACGTATGTTGACAGAGTTTGTATAATAGCAACTGTAATATTGACTACTAATTTTAGCAGCGCAACGTCTGGAGCCTCAAAAGGCTAACTCTTTATTATATCATGTTTAATATGAGATTACACTAAGGAATGAGAATTAAATAACTTCCACTCTTGAAAGTGGGATGGGCGTCCCGCCCGTCCAAAAAGGACGGGCGG
>NZ_JAUBUB010000173.1:0-5708 GCF_036705265.1 Microcoleus sp. B4-C2 | reverse complement strand
CCTCGGTGCCGATCTGCAGGGCAGAAAGGGGGATGGCATAGGCGGCCAGCTCGGCTCTGATTTCCTCGCGGGTGGCTTTGGTGCCGACGTTGGCGATGGCTTGGAGGATTGCCAGGGTGGATCTGATTCCCCCTTGATCGTCGTTTTCTTGGCAGGTGGCGAGCTGGTAAGCGGCTTCTGAGATAGCCTCCTGCGCTTGTTTATTAAGTTGTGGGTGCCTCACTTCTCCGGGCCTCCTACGGCCTGAGTGGGCTGGGTTTTGGTGAGTCTCTCAATCTCAGAGCTGGGGACGAGGTATCTGCCATTTGGCAGCTTTTCGGTCCAGATCCAGCCTCGTTCTTTCCAGTTGAGAAGTGTTTGAGGGGTGACGTGCAAAAGCTTTGCAGCTTCTGCGATGTTGTATGAAGTTACGGATGTCATGAGGTGTCTCTGCTTGCATTAGCTGCATTTCCTCACTCGCCTCGTTGCCCCTTCCTCCCTGAAAAAGTAAAGTTCTCTTGACAGATGCTTTTTCCTGGGTTAGAATCGTCCTGCTAGTAGAGAGCGCTGCAGTCCGATCCTTTTGGGGGTTGAGATTCAGTTTTGGACCGCCTTCATGTCCGGCAAGACATGGGGCGGTTTTGCTTTTAATGCTGTTCAACGAATCCAGACGAAGACCACTAGGTAAAGGCATCATTGCCTTTTGTTTGGTAGCATGAATTCGCTTGATTTGAACTCAAGGATATCCCTGCTTGGCTGAGATGCCAGTGGTCTGTAGAATTAACCATGTATAGATCAGGACTTTCTGACTTTGGTCCACTTCGTCAGCTTCTCCCAAAGGTTCGATTTCGGCTCTGGAGCTGGTAGAGCCTTGATTACTCGGTCCTGCAGTTGACTGAGCTGGGCTGTTAAATCGTGGTTTTGGTCCGCAAGGTTCCGGACTTCATGTGCCAGCGGCCTGAGCTGTTGGACTTCGTGCCGTAGCTCCTCGATCATGGCCATTTGTGCCTCTGCCAGAGCCTTCAGGGTTGCCAGGTCCCCGGTGTCGAGCTTCGTGCCTTCAGCGGCTGGTATCGGCTCTGAGACGGCCTTTTTAGGGGTGGCTTTTGATGCGCGCTCAAGATCCTCGGCGGTTACCCGGTATTCCTTCCCCTTGGGTCCCTCGATCAGCTCGGCGGCCAGGCGGCCTGACTTGATCCAACGGCGTAGAGTCTTCTCTGAGACTCCAGCGGCCTTGATTGCTTCAGCCAGCGATAGAGTCTCATTCATGCGGCCTCCCTTCTCTGCAGGACCACACGGACCGTAGAGGCGTGCCAGGTCCCACCCTTGGCGGTTGGCACGTTCCGGACGTTCAATTCGTTGGCGATGGCCAGCATCCCCTTTCCTTCGGCTCTGAGGCTTAGAATCAGGTCCTCGGTATCGCTTTCAATCATTGGCCTGGCTCCGAGAATAACACCCTGGGCTTTCTTCTCGGCCAGTCCCTCGCGGGTTCTGAGTCCGATCAACTCTCGCTCAAGCTGGGCAAAGGTGGCCATCATGCTGAGTTGTGCTCTGCCATGAGGGGTGGTTGTGTCTAGCCGGGCATCCAAGAGGCTGAGATTCCAGCCGTAGTGCTGGGCCATGTCCCCTACCTGGCAAACGTCTTTTACCGATCGGCTGAGGCGGTCGAGCTTGGCGGCCATCAGTACATCAGCCTCCCCTTTGTTCAGCAGGTCCAGAGCCTTCTGCAGTCCAGGGCGGTTGAGAGTCTTTCCAGAGATTCCACCGTCCTCGATCAGCTCGGCCAGGTGCCAGCCGTTCCTTTCACACTCGGCGATGATGGCGGCTTTCTGACTGGCCAGGCCTGCACCAGAATCAACCTGCTGGTCAGTCGAGACCCGGACGTAGCCGATAACGTGCTTGGTCTCTCTCTGGCTGGTCTTCGTCTTTCGTGCCCTGGGCATAACAAGACTATACACGAAACGTTCGTCTCATGTATACGGTCCCTGGTCACTTTCTTATTTTGTCTAGTCAGAGTGCTTTTTAGCGTGTACAGTTTTCGTTGCGCACCTGTCCAATTTTGAACCTGTAGCCTGGTCAATTTTGTCTGGTCATCATTCATGTCCACCCTGGTCAATATGGCTGGTCATACTGTCCAGAGCCTTCTGCAGTCCAGGGCGGCTTTTACAACGTCCAAAGGTAGGAGCATGAGAGGAAACACCGTGAGAAACACCGCGACCCAGTCAGGGCGAAACGGGGGACGGCTGAAGGTTGGGAACCCAGGCAACAAAGGCGGCGGCAGGATCAAGGATGAGCTGCGGTTAGAGCTGGTCGAGTGCTTTGAGGTTGGGATTCAGAAACTCAAACTGCGACTATTTCGAGATTCCATGTCCACGGGTGAGCTGGTGCGGCTGGTGGATCTTCTCGGTAAATATGCCCTGCCCTACGTGGTCGAAGAGAATGAACCCCCGCAGATTGATCTCTCTATGCTTTCGCTGTCGGCTCTGAAGGAACTGGAGGCGGCATCTAAGGGACGTACTGCTTTGTGGGTCGAGTCAGCCTCTCTGGAGGAACTCCGAGAATGGGCACGAAAGGACGCCAAGGGTGAGCCTACGTTTATCGTGCTTGACTACACAAAAGAGAGCCAATAGCTTCTAAAACTTTCCCCCTGATTTCTGGGGGTAGACCTCTATACATGGTTGGAACTGAAAAAAAGTGAAGGCATCAGCAAGGTGCTTTTGATCTTGATTCAGAAACAATCAGTATGGAGAAAAACCATGTTAATAAAAACGAGCCTAAACGCTCTAGAAGATCTATCGTTTCTGCCTTCTTTGTGAAGGTTCTACCTTGGCTGTGCGCTATATATGAAGGGATTGGCTTCTTAAGCGATGTCCTTGGAATAGTCGAGTTTATAGGGAGGTTCATTCACTAAAACTTTCTTAGCATCAGCGAGGGGGACGGCAGACCTTACAGGGGTCGTACCCCCTTCTTTTGGCTTCAGCCAGCTCCAGGGGTCGCTTGCTTCGTGAGAGATAGCGGCACCTGTCTTTGTGGTACTTGTCGCCTGTCCTGGTGACATAAACCGTCTGTGTCTGTGGCTTGTTGGTGAGAGCCTGGGGAACGACTGCGATAGTCGAGCCTATTAAGGCGATCAGTAGGGCAGAGCGTGATAGATGCCTCACGGTCGCACCTTACCTGGCTCAAATCGCCTTTTAAGGGGAAAGTTTTCGTAGATGGACTCTCAGTGTGGTCCCCGTGAGGGTCACTTATTGACGGGTGGCAGGTTTAAGACTAGAATCAAGAGGTGAATCCAGCCGGAATAAAGCTGTGTCCGAAGTGCCAGAGCCAGCACCAACTGAACGCTCAGGCTTGTCCTTGTGGGCACGTCTTTAGAACTCAATTCGTGCCGCCAAATCAGACTGTGGCGATGCCAGTTCAACCCATGCCCGGATATCAGCCGGACCCGTACGCGAATCCCGGGGGAATCTACGCCATGCCTCAAAAGCGTTCGTCTGCTTGGGCTTGGGGCCTTTCAGGGTTAACCGTTATTGTAGGGGTTGCTCTTTTTCTGCTTTGGCCAAACATCACTATGACATTTGATCGTAATGCCCTTTCTGGTGACTGGGAGATGACTGCTGGTAATCAAACATCAGGAATCATTTTAAAGTCTTCAGGTGAGGGGACCTTCTTGAGTAACTCTACTGTTATCCGAGATTTTAAATGGGAGTTGCCTCGCCCTGGCTTCATCTATATCAAAAGTGAACGATCAGTAGTGTTTGAATATGAGTTTCTACCTGGCGGCGGCTTGAGAATTGGCGAAGGGACTGACGCAACGGTTTACTATCGAAAGGGAACCCGTTAAGTTCTAGACACTTTTAAGGGGAAACTTTTAGTTTTTGACCGACGCGCGCGATTTTATGCATGAGGGATGGCGAGGCACGAGAGATGGCACGCATTGCCCCTCAGAGCCAGTTCTAGGCGTCTTTGACCAGATTCTGGACTCCTTACAGGTGCCATCACACTTGCAACGGTCTAGAAACACCGTGGCCGGCAGTCCGATTTTGAACCTGTAGGTGGTCCGATTTTGTTCGGTTCCGCTCGGCCTGGCTGGTGCCATGCTGATACTTGGCCTGGTCTTTCAGCTTCTGCCGTTTGGCTTCATTGTTCCTGGCATCAATTCTCCTTTGCTTCTCCAGCTTCCAGCCTTCTCTCTGCAGAGCGTGGATCAGCTTTCGGTGTTCACCGCGGCCAAGACTTCCACGCATTTGAGCGGCTCTAAGGTGGGCGGCTTCGTCCTCGATCCTGACGTAGCCTTTACCTTTCTTGGCGATGAGCCCAAGAGCTTCAAGCTGGGCCAGGCCTTTGTAAACACTTTGGCGAGTGCGTTTTGCCAAGGGTGCTAGTTCGGCTGCCGTGAGAGGTTCTGAAGGATCAAGAATCAGCCAGTACCTTTTTAACCCGTTCCGGCCAGAGAGTGAATCATGCGAGCATTTGTCGCAATAGGTGACCACTCTTTCTGTACACCCCCCTCCCCCTTCCAGGGGTTGAGTGGTCACTTTTTGAGACACTTTCAGCCTGTAGATTGAGGCTGTTTTTTGACTGCCATTTACTACTTTCTGAATGTGTCCAAGTTCACAGAGCTTTGTAATGCAGTTGCGGGCGGCTGTGTCTGAGCATCCAATAGCTTCGGCCAGGCTTCTTTTACTCAGGTGGAAGGAGTGGCCGTGGTTGAGCTTTGAGAGTCTTTCAATTTCGAGAATGGCAGCGTAGAGGTTTTTTCCCGATTTCTGTACGTCAGGGCACGAAAGGACGTGCTTGGTCCAGGTTTCCCCAAAAGATCTTTTTTTAAAAACCCCCCCCGCGTCAGCGGGTCCAGGTTTCAATCTCGGGAGGGTAGCTCGATCACTGCTGACGTAGTTCCAAACATCTTTTAGGTAGTTGTCCTGCTGTTTTGGGCTTCTGTCTTTGATCTTCTCGCCTGGTCCTTGTGGGTGCCTGAGAATCAATGTTTTAAAGTCCAGGTAGCTCAAGCCTTGCCTGAGAGCCAGCCCAGCGATCAGGCATAGGCGGTCACTTCTGAATCCGATAGGGACTGATTCTCCAGCGAGCTGGTCCAGGTCTAGTTTCTGCTTTGTTGGTTTTTGTGGCCTGGTTCCGTCTCTGAGTAGCTCTAGTATCTGCTGAATGGTTAACCCTTCCGCGCTGGTTGAGCGAGTCTGTCCAGAGCGATGAAGGGCACCAGGCGGCCTGATTCCTTGGGTTCTGACTGCTGAGGGTCCACCTATCTCTTTAATCAGATTTTCACAGTGAAGGCGTTGGGCTTTTGTTTCAACTCTAACCCAGAGATGCGCTTTCCCTGGTCCCCCGCCTGAGTGCATCACTGCTGAGGGGAACCTTAGCTTTCTTTTTAGGGCAAAGGCTTTGTCCAGGCCATCTTCTGTGTCGAAGTCGGCGGCAACAAAATCAAGGTTTGGCAGGATGAAGCCAGCGTCTTTTTGTGGGTCCCAAGTGTTGAGCCAGCGTTGGCCTGTTTTCTTGTTATCAGGGTTCAGGTCATAGAACTGTTTGTCACGGGAGATGACTACGGCTAGCTCTTTTGTGGCGATGGCTTCTGATTCCTCAAGCTGTGGCGGCCTGGTCAGGATCTCGGCGATGCTCACAGGTCCAGTCCCTCCTCGGTGCCGATCTGCAGGGCAGAAAGGGGGATGGCATAGGCGGCCAGCTCGGCTCTGATTTCCTCGCGGGTGGCT
>NZ_JAUBUB010000172.1:0-5807 GCF_036705265.1 Microcoleus sp. B4-C2 | reverse complement strand
CTACTGGGTTGAATATGGGGGTTGGTTCTGGGGCGGGTGTGGGTGTTGGTGGTGTTGGTTCTGGGGCGGGTGTTGGTGTTGGTGGTGTTGGTTCTGGGGCGGGTGTTGGTTCCGCGGCGGGTGTGGGTGTTGGTTCTGGGGCGGGTGTTGGTTCCGGCGTGGGTGTGGGTGTGGGTTCTGGCGCGGGTGTTGGTGTTGGTGGTGTTGGTGGTGTTGGTGGTGTTGGTGGTGTTGGTGTTGGTGGTGTTGGTGGTGTTGGTGGTGTTGGTGTTGGTGGTGTTGGTGGTGTTGGTGTTGGTGGTGTTGGTGGTGTTGGTGGTGTTGGTGTGGGCGCGGGTGTTGGTGGTGTTGGTGGTGTTGGTGGTGTTGGTGGTGTTGGTGTTGGCGCCGGTGTTGGTTCGTTCAGGGGAATGGCAGAGACAGTAGCGCTGGCGGGGCTGGTAGCGCCCTGGTTGTCTGTAGCGCTGTAGGTGAAATTTGCTGTTGTAAAGTTGGCTGTGGATTGGAAAAATAATTGGTTAATGTCAGCAGGTGTCAGAATTTGACCGGCGCGGATAATCCTGCCGCCTGTTTCGGGATCGCCTAAAAATACCAGCCCCTCATTTGCTGGTGGGACGGTGTTGATGGTGAAGGATTCGATCGACCCGTCTGGATCTGTGCCGCCTAGTCCTGCGATCGCCACAGTGCTGCTGGGGGCGATTTCGAGGTTGACGTTGTTAGCTACTGGCGGTTTGTTGGGCTCCGGCAGCACCGCCGAGACAGTAGCGCTGGCGCGGCTGGTAGCGCCCTGGTTGTCTGTAGCGCTGTAGGTGAAATTTGCTTTTGTAAAGTTGCCTGTCGATTGGAAAAATAATTGGTTAATGTCAGCAGGTGTCAGAATTTGACCGGCGGTGACAATCGTGCCGCCAGTATCGGGATTGCCTAAAAATACCAGCCCTTCATTTGCTGGTGGGACGGTGTTGATGGTGAAAGATGCGATCGACCCGTCGGGGTCGCTTCCTCCCAGTCCTGCGATCGCCACAGTGCTGCTGGGGGCGATTTCGAGGTTGACGTTGCTAGCTATCGGCCGTAGGTTGGCAGGAGTCGGAGTCGGAGTCGGTGGGAGTGGGGGAGTCGGAGTCGGGGCAGTGGCGATGCTGGTGGCAACAGTTGCGCCGGGCTCGCTGCCGTTATTGTTGCCGGGATTCGGGTCATTAGTGGTTGAGGTACTTCTTGCCGTGTTGCTGAGAGTCCCGGTCGCGGGGACTGGGAATGTGACTCTCCGGCTGACAGTCACGCCGTCAGCTAAGTTGGCAATGGGCGGAAAGCTGACAATGCCTGTCGCTGGGTTGTAAGTACCGCCGTTGGATGCTGTGACGCCCGTTAAACCGGGAACGATGCTGTCTGTAAGGGTGATGTTGGTGGCGGTACTGGGCCCTCTGTTTTCGGTGAGAATGGTGTAGGTGACAGTCGAACCCGCGATCGCAGTAGCGGGCCCGGTTTTGAGCGTCACTACATCGGCGCTATCGGCGATCGTAGTGGTGACTCGCGCTTCGGGGCTGCTGCCGTTGTTGTTGGCAGGATTGGGGTCTGGACTCGTTGAGGTGCTGCTAGCAGTGTTGGTGATGGGGCCACCGGTGGCGGGAACTGCGAAACTGACGGTTCTGTTTGTGCTGGCTGCGCTGGCTAGGGATGGGATCGCCGTCCAAGTCACAATACCTGTAGTTGCGTTGTAACTTCCGCCCTCGGAGACGCTGACTCCTGTTAAACCAGGAACAATGGTGTCGGCGATCGCCACATTGGTTGCCGCACTCGGCCCACTGTTGGCTGCCGTAATTGTGTAGGTGACAGTCGAACCCGCGATCGCAGTAGCGGGCCCGGTTTTGCGCGTCACTACATCGGCGCTATCGGCGATCGTGGTGGTGACTCTTGCCGACGGGCTGCTGCCATTGTTGTTGCCGGGATTGGGGTCATTAGTGGTGGAGGTACTGCTAGCAGTGTTGGCGACGGTGCCGCCGGTGGCGGGAACTGCGAAACTGACGGTTCTGTTGGTGCTGGCTGCGCGGGCTAGGGATGCGATCGCCGTCCAAGTCACAATACCTGTAGTTGCGTTGTAACTTCCGCCCTCGGAGACGCTGACTCCTGTTAAACCAGGAACAATGGTGTCGGCGATCGCCACATTGGTTGCCGCACTCGGCCCACTGTTGGCTGCCGTAATTGTGTAGGTGACAGTCGAACCCGCGATCGCAGTAGCGGGCCCGGTTTTGCGCGTCACTACATCGGCGCTATCGGTGATAGTAGTGGTGACTCGCGCTTCGGGGCTGCTGCCGTTGTTGTTGCCGGGATTGGGGTCTGGGGTAATCGAGGTACTGCTAGCAGTGTTGGCGACGGTGCCACCGGTGGCGGGAACTGCGAAACTGACGGTTCTGTTGGCGCTGGTTGCGCTGGCTAGGGATGGGATCGCCGTCCAAGTCACAATACCTGTAGTTGCGTTGTAACTTCCGCCCTCGGAGACGCTGACTCCTGTTAAACCAGGAACAATGGTGTCGGCGATCGCCACATTGGTTGCCGCACTCGGCCCACTGTTGGCTGCCGTAATTGTGTAGGTGACAGTCGAACCCGCGATCGCAGTAGCGGGCCCAATTTTACGCGTCACTACATCAGCGCTATCGTTCGTAATAGTGGTCGTGACTCTCGCATCCGGGCGGCTGCCGCTGTTGTTACCGGGTACGGGATCGATCGTGCTGCTGCTGCTGAATACACTATTTGTAATAGGGCCGAGTGTAGTTGGGGTCGTAACAGTTACGGTGCGGGTGGCTGTGGCCCCAACAGGTAAATTCGGAATACTCCAGGAAACCAGTCTCGTTGTCGGGTTGAAAGTGCCGTTGCCGTCGGCACTGCCAAATACTGCCCCGACGGGCAATTGATCTTCAACCACCACGTTTTCGGCGGCGTCCGGGCCGTTATTTACCGTCGTAATTGTGTAAGTGATGCTGCTACCCGGTGCCGCTGCCGCCGGGCCTGTTTTCGTTGAGGCAACATCTGCTGTAGTAAGCGGCACGTCTATAGTTTGGATCGACAAAGTGCGAACGTCGTGAATATTTGTTGCGGCTCCCGTTGAACCAGCAAAACCAAATTTGAATGTTGCCGGGATTGGCCCGTTTAAGTCCTCTAAATTGGCAATGTCGATAATAGTCTCGCCCTGATCTGTAAACAAACCATTATTGTTGAGATCAAAGTTAACAGTGAGACGGTTTGGTGTTGCAGAAGTGGGGGGTTGCAAAATAATTTGAACTCTTCTTCTGGCTTCTTCGCGACTGCTGGTAATGGCATTGTTCGGCCCGTTTGGAGGCAGAGGATTTACGGTATCGGGAATATTATCTATTCCCTGCGGCACAAACGTAGAAGTTAAAAATTGATATTGCGTAACTTCGCTACCTCGAAGCGTTACCGAATCTCGTCTAATTCCCCCCGGAAGTCCGCCTACCCGCCCTTGAGTTGTAGTTGAGAAATTTCCGAATTCATCCAATCCAATTCCTAAATAACCTCCCCGTAAACCGGACTGATTTGTATCTGTATTTTGCGCGTAGCCGAGAGAACCTCCATAGCCTCCAGCTACTGTTGGCGTCACAGTACCGTCAATTAAAAAGAAACTTATGCCGTCCCCTGTCTGCCCTGCTAAATCAGGACGATCAGGACGTGTAGTGCCGTCGTAGGCAAATATATCGAAGACAATTTTAAGACCGCTGTTGACAGGAACCTGACTGTTATAGATGACAAAAGTAGATTGGTCAAAAGTTCTTGTAGTTAATCTCAACGCCCCGCTGCCAACCGGGTCTATGTTCAAGCCCGGAAAACTCTCTGTTCCGGTTCCTGCTGTTAAAGCTGGAGCATCTGAAATGCCTGTTACCCCAGAGATCCAAGGCCCGATTAGACTTGCATCTTGAAAACTTTCATCCACTAAATTAATGAGGACAGCGCTGTAATTTTCCTGGGTGTTTTTTTCAAAGGCTATTGCTGTTTTTACTCGTCCTGCTGTAACATTTAATTGCCAGTTTCCTCCTAATTTGGCACTGCCAATTAGATTGTTGGAAGCCGCTATATTTGCGCCTGTTAATTCTCTCAGCTTCCGCACGAAAGCAATCCCGGATTTTCCAGCCCCAACCTTACACGATAATAATAAAATATCGGCTTTTTCGCTTAAGGAATTTCGCCACTGCTGCAAATGCCGATCGTACTTTGATAAGTTTTCATTCTTCAGTAAAGTTGACCCCAGTTGCACGGAAGCTTCATTGCCGTGAGCAACAATCTGAAGGCTGGCAATTAAACTGCGTTTAGCTAGAATCTCGGTAATTTGTTCTACTCCGTCCAGAGTTCGATCGAGGACAATTATCTCTGTCCCTGGTTTGACTCCGCTGGCAAGATGCTGATAATTCTCTACCCTCGGATCGATGCAAACTAAATGTTTTGTATGTGTAGTCTTGACGCCCCGAGTCGCTTTTGTTAAACCGGAAATATCGAGCGCCATATCACCCACTAACGACGGCCCACTCCAAGAACTTTTTATGCAGTAAGTGTAGCGGCGATCGCAACTTGATTGGTAAATTGGCGAAGAGTAGTTGCACCATAAATGTTTCATGAGTTACATAGCTCCTTGATCTATTAACTTTCAATCTTCCGTGGTAGATATTATTGTTAATTGCTAATGGGAAATTTCTAACTGCTCATTTCTCGATTTCGCATAGTTAACAAGTTATTTTTACTTCGTTTTTGTTTGGATCGACATCTTCCCAAAGTAGCAGTTCGCTCTATTTCGCTGGTAAATCAGGTTTTTTTTTCGCCAATTCAGACGTGGGTCTAAATTATTTTGAAATGAAAAAAATTAGCACAATCTACGATAAATTACCGTAAAATTAGATATTTTTTACCTAAAAGTAGTTGACAACTCTGTGTTTTTGTAGTATCAAAGGGGTTAATGTATGCGATTTTTATTACGACTCGAGTTTTTATCAAACCCAATTTGATCGATCTCAATCAGCCGACTCTCAAATCATCTATATGATACTCAAGAAATGGTTATATTTTTTGTAGTTTTCAACTTTTTTTGTTTTATTTTATCAGCATAAAATGACTCAATAAAAACCCTTTTTATGGTTATTATTGAGTCGAATAACCCCAAAAATCTCCAGATTACTATTTTTTATGCTACATTCAAAAACTCGGTTTATTTAATAAACCGAGTTGCTAAAAGCATAGGAAAAAATGCAGCATATTTAATGCGCTTTGGTCTTAAGGAGAAAGAGTGAGAAAATCCCGATTACTCAGCAAATTATCAGCGCCAAAAACCTGAGCCAAAACCTCGCCTGTGGCCGCAACTTGTAGCAGCGTGCCATTCGCCATCGAGTTAATTTGCAAAGCCTCAAAACTCAAACCACCAGCCAGGACAAACTTATCATTTCCTACAGAAAAATTGAGCACTGTATCAATACCACTATTAGCGCTTAACACAAAGCGATCGTTCCCCATACCCCCAATCAAAGTATCATCTCCCCCATCACCAAACAGCCAGTCATCCCCTGCACCCCCATTGAGAATATCGTTATCTTTCCCACCGTGGAGGGTGTCATTACCATCATCACCATTGAGAGTATCTTGACCCTCATTGCCGTATAACAAGTCATCGCCACTGCCACCATTAATACAGTCTTGCTGACCGTTTTCACCCACAGCGCCTCGCCGATTTTCCCCGGAATCGCCAAAAATAGTATCATTACCTTCATCGCCGCACAAAATATCGTTGCCATCATCCCCGTAAATCAAATCATCCC
>NZ_JAUBUB010000171.1:0-5876 GCF_036705265.1 Microcoleus sp. B4-C2 | reverse complement strand
TCCCGCCCGTCCTTTTTGGACGGGCGGGACGCCCATCCCACAAACTTGTGGAAGTTATTTAATTCTCATTCCTAAGAAAAAAGGAAAACAGAACCACATTTGTGTCAAATGTGGCTGTCAATTTATTGCTGATTATGACTCCCACGCCTGGTTACAGCGAAACTGTGAAACCGGAATGCCTAAAAATGTATGTCAATAGTATAGGTTTTCGGGCGATTAACGAATCAAGGGAGTTCATCACACCACCCTAATAACTTCGGTAAGACTTGTGGGAAAACTCCATTACCAAGGATTGCCAATCATTGTAAAGGCGGCCCAATAATAAGGATGCGAAAGCACTCGATCGCCCCGCGCCGCAATTTCTGGAGGCAAAATTAGACTTTCAGAAAGCCCTTGGGCTCGCAACATCCCGTCTTGAATCCGCACGCGCCCCCGCAGCATCTCCAATTGCGCGCGCCGCAAAGCCTCCGCTTTAATCATCAAATTGCCACCGCGTCTGGGGGCCCGCAACTGGCGATAAAACTCAGTCATCAGCCCCAAAGTCCCATCATCGCTGACTTCCCACAAACTCGCCAAAGCGGATTTAGCACCGCTAGCTACCGCCAAACCCGCAAACCCCAACTCCGCATCTTCGTCGCCCAAAGCGGTACTGCACGCGCTTAAAACTAACAGATTCACCGGCGGTTCATTCCATCGCAACTGTCGCATTTGATCGATACGTAATTTACTATCCCACAACTGAATGTAAGAATTTTTCGGTTCTCCTGGCTGGAATTCGCTGTGAGTTGCTAAGTGAATGATGCCAAAAGGCTGATTTGCCCGCTGAGCTTGCAAATTTTCGAGAGTAAAATCTTGATTCAAAAATGATTTTCCTTCACTTGGCGGCGCGATCGACTCTAACTCCACCGGTACCGCTGGTAATGGCGCTTTATCTTCAAATACCGACGCCCCCATGGCCAAAATTTCATCATCCGCAATATTGTCGTAGCCGATATCAGTTAAGCTCAGACTCGGCATCACACTAATGCTGTATTTCTCAACTAAAAAGCCTTTGCCATCGTGAAGAGCAGCAAACGGCACGCTCCGCAAACCTGCTGCTGGAATTACAATTAAATTGTCAATCTTTAAAGCTGTCAATTCTGCGGCAACTGGTGCAATTAACCACCGATAAAGTTTTTGCGCGGTATCCAAATAACTAATGCTGCTTCTTTTTCGGGGATTAGTTATTTCGGTTTGCAGGGCGTCAGCTAGTTGCAACACCTGCCAGCGCGTTGTAGCCGGAATTAAAACGCGCTGGGGTTGAGCATTAGCTGTTACTAACACTATTTCTAAATGCTCGCCACTCGGAACATCGGAAACTTCTTTGCCATCCGGCGACAACCTCTGAGTCAACTTATCTTCTAAGGGATGAGATGGCTGGGATGCGAGGTTTGTTTTCACAGGCAATAGATTTGATAAATCCTGACTTGCCACCAGTACAGAATCATTTTCTTTGGCAGCGGCTGCATCAGCTCTGCTGAGCCAATTCATATAAATAATGGCAGATTTGATTCCGGTAATTTTTTCGTTTTTGCGAAGATTTTCGTAAATTACCGACATATTGCTGATCGGTCTTCTTGCGGGCAAATCCAGATATTTTTCGTACTCGCGAGTAAAGATTTCCTCAAATGCTAAAACTCCCGAACCTGCCGAATCTAGCCTGCGAGAAGGAGCGAAAATATCCGGGCTAATTTCGGGAGTGTTGTATTGACTTTGCGATCGCAATTCTACTTGCACAGATGCAGGAAATGACAGCGCCGGATCGGGATTTACGGACTCAAGAGGCGGTGCGGGAATGGGTGCGGGAATGGGTGCGGGAATGGGTGCGGGAATGGGTGCGGGAATGGGTGCGGGAATGGGTGCGGGAATGGGTGCGGGAGTAGAGGGCGGGCCCGGTGTAATTAGGGAAATCTGATTTGGTAAACTTCCTTGGGTGTAAGTTTGTCCAACAGAAAAAGTGGGCAAAATGGCATTTCCCGCGCCAGCATTAATGCTTCCCAGGGTTCCATTGTCGATCGCGCCACCAACTACAAATGGTTGATCGATAGCGCCTCCGTGGCGAATTGCGATCCTCCCCGCCCCCGCACCTCCGGCAGTAGAAATACTCGAAGAATTGCCCGATATATCGTTGAAAACATTGTTCGAGCGAAACAAACCGAGGGTTGTCACATCAACACTGCCACCAGTGCCACCAGTACCACCTTGAGCATTGATAAAGCCCAACTGAATGTTATCAGTCGCGTTCAGGGAAACGCCCCCGCCGTTGCCGTTTGAAGTGCTGCTGGAGTTGATATCTAGAGCCGAAATGCCCGATGAAGAGGTGACATCGATATTTCCGCCGATCGCCCCCGAAGCGTTCAAAGCTCCCGCAGTTAAAGGGCCGGCAGTGGTTTGGAGAGCGATCGCGCCTCCTGTGCCCGCCGATGACGAGTCGATCGCACCTGCTGCAACAGTATTTCCCTCAACCCGAATCCTCCCACCATTCGAGGTAATATTACCAGTCCGAACCTCGCTGCTTCCTTGTAGGTTCACGCTGCCACCATCCGTCCTTAAATTACCCTCTAGGAGAACGTTTTCTGCCTTGATATCGGCTCCCAAAGCGGCCGTGCTGTCCCCCCCGAAGCGAGCGGAATCTCGCGCGTTAACGCTCAAAATACGCGCTGCAATTGTGGAAGCAGCCGTCACACTAGCAGCATCGGCCGAGAGCAGGCCCAACCTCTGAGTTTGACCGACTCTGCCGTCAAAAGTAATGTTGCCACCAGCGCGCAGGGTCAAATTATTAGCCCGGCCCGGCCTGCTGTCGAGGGTATTGGCAAAAGTGATATTGCCGGTAGTGGCGGCTAGGGCGGCGGTGCGATCGACTGTGACGTTACTATTGAAAGTCATGTCGCCAGATGTCGCAATATTGCCCGATACCTCGGTACTGCGGGCGTTGACAGTTAAACTCGCCAGCGGTGCAGCTTGACCGACTGTAGCGCCGAACAGCACTCGCCCAGCGTCTAGTCTTAGGGCGTGAGATCCGTCTAGGCTACCGGAGAACAGAATGTTGCCGGTAGCTTCCGTGCTCAAAGCCACGTCAGCATTGAGGGATGCGTTTCCTGTAAAAGTGAGATCGCCACCGGATGTGGCAATGTTGGCGTTGAGATTAGTTTGGGGCGCGTTGAGAGTCAAGCTAGCGCTGCCGCTTGTGTTCAGGGGATTGTCGATCGCGATCGATCGGCCTTGAAGTGTCAGCGGGCTGTTGAAGGTAATGGGTGCGACGATCGCGATCGACGTGCTGCTACCGTTTTCGCGCCCGATCGCGATCGAGCCGAAATCCCCCGCCAAAGCGCCGAGATCCGTTGCCGTCAAGTCCAAAAGGCCCAAAACATCGCCGGTGCCACCGATCCGAATTGCTCGGCTATCGTTGGGCTGCAAGCGAATTGTTCCCCCCGCACTGCTGACGGAATTGCTGCCGCCTCTGAAGTCAATGCCGTTACCAGTGATAGCGATATTGCCGCCGTTAGCATTGAGTCCGCCCAGAGAGATGCTGCTGGCAAAAATGTTGATGTTGCCACCTTGAGTCTCGATTAAATCGTTGGGGTCATTGACAACAAACACTCCGCCGGATCTAAATGTTACGGTGTCTCCCGTTCTCGCTTGCAGGGAAAGTTTGTTATCGGGCAAGTCTTGGAGGGTGATGTAGCCGGGGGTTTCTAGAACCACGTTGCTGCCGGCCGCCATCTGTTCCAACTGCACTTCTGAGATCGATGTTTCATTGGGTTCTGGTTCCGATTGCAGTTCCCCGCCAGTCGAGTCCCCGCTGCTGGATCCGTTACCGCTGACGATGGTAATATTTGCCGGATCCAGCCACAAATTGCCGATCGCACCGTTAGTCGCGCGGGTATCGACTTCTCCTTGGAAAGTTAAAGCATTTTTGCCGGAAACTTCTACTGTTCCGCCGTTACCTGCGGCAGTGCCCCCGCGAGCACTAATATTGCCGAAAAAGCGAGTTGTATTGTCTGACCAAATTACCGCAGTGCCGCCATTGCCGCGGTCGATCGCGTTGGCTGCGATCGTAGAATCAGGATTAACATAAGTTACCTGGGCATTTGGCACTGGTTCCATCCCCCGGAAACCGCCTCCGACGCGCACAGTACCTCCGCCGTCTGTCCCGGAAGCATTGATATTTGCGCCGAAGAGTCCGACTTTTTCCCCTAAAATATTGACTGTGCCGCCAGCATTCCCAGAAGGGCCAAATACATTTACAGAACCGGAGACGATCGCACTTCCGGCAACTGCGGGCACTGTTTGGCCGCCAGTCAGTACCAATTGACCTTGTTCGTTAGTCGTTAAACCTGTGGCTGACGCTACGCCGGGCCCCGTCAGCAACTGAGGTAAAGCAACTGGGGCGATCGCTGATTGTTCTGACTGCAAAGACGGAGTAATTTCTAAACTCAATAAATTGCCAACTTGACTGATACGGACTGCATTTTGTCCCGGAACAGCAGCCACAGTAACTTGACCGTTGGGAGCGGATAATTGTCCTGTATTAATAACGGTGCCACCGAGCAAAGTTAAACTTTCCCCGTTGCCAACTGCCAAGTTTCCGGCATTGACAATTGCACCAACTTGTGAGTTAGTAAAATTAAATTGATTAGGATTTCCCAGTAAAGCTTTGTAATCATTAATTCCCGCCGAATTGAACCAGCGATCGCCGAAACCAATTCCTGTAGCAGTTGTCGCGAAAAAAGACCCCGGCACGTTTAATCTAGCATTTTGACCGAAGACAATTCCCGCCGGATTCATTAAGAATAAATTTGAGTTGCCGCCACTTACAGAAATCAGACCGTTAATGACGGAAACATTGTCGCCGGAAATCCGTCCTAAAATATTTTGAATATTTGGATTAGTTAGAAAATTAGCGATTTGACCTTCGCTGAGATTAAATTGACTGAAGCTGTGAAACAGATTGGCCCCGTTTCCTGACAGTTGTCCGCCACTAATGTCGGTGCGGTTTTGCTCGGACTGAACAACAGTATTCGTGCCATCATTTGCGGGAACGACAGGTTGCGATCGCACTGCTAGAGGTAGCAGCCAAAAACCTAATGTCAAAATTAGAGCCGAAGGAAAATAGGTCATTGGAGGAAGCCATTAGTCATTAGTCATTATTCCTTAGTCATTAGTCATTAGTCATTAGTCATTAGCCGGAAGGAAGAGGGATTTCAGACAAGCCAATTCTCCATTACCAATTTTAATCTCTTCTCGTTTTGATTTTTTTTGAGCTGTAATGTTCCGCTAAAGTGCCCATAAACTTCAAAAAGTCGATCGCACACCGCCACCACCGGGGTCGATCGCACTCCAAAACCACCCGTTGCCAGAATGTGGGAAATTTAAGGAAAATTTTGTATTGATCTGTAACAAGTGTATTGACAAAATCCCCCCAGAGTCCTATGATTTGAGCACTGATTGGGTGGGAAAGTAAAAACCCACACAATAACTGGCTCCTCTAATAAAGTTAAAAACAAAATATTGATGCTTTTAGAGACCAACCATGCAAACTCCACCTTTCCCATTTCTAACTGAACAAATAGTAGAGCGGATATTTTCGTCCGGCGAACTGACTCGCGATGACAGACAGCGGATTCAGTCAATGCTCTTAAATGAGTCGATCGGCGAAAATGAATTGAGCTTAATTGAAAAAGTCATGGAAGGCGTAGTCAAGGGAATACTTGACGTGATGAATTAGTTGATAAGGAATGAGAATTAAATAACTTCCACTCTTGAAAGTGGGATGGGCGTCCCGCCCGTCCTTTTTTGACGGGCGGGACGCCCATCCCACAAAAACAATTAAAATT